>JBBQIE010000001.1:0-23187 GCA_038324625.1 Anaerolineae bacterium
ATGCCGGTGAAGGGGACCTGGTCTATCTTGTACCCCGCGAAGAGATAGCGGCCTTGGCTGCTGGTGGTGGTTGTTTGCAGGGCCGATCCTAGAAGCTGAGCCACTTCCGCCGAGCAAGCCAGGCGCGCCTCCGTTCCCAGGGAGTCATCAGCGCCCCGAAGGGCCACGTTCCTTGCTCTGATAAGCACATCGGCCGTCTTCTCCAGGGTGACGTCGCTGGCGTTGAGCCAATCCTGGCTGAGACCGATATTCCGCCGGCATACGTCTAGGGCCTTCAGTTCACCGCGAAAGCTGAGAGCCCGCTCCACGGCAAAGGGGTCGTCCGAGGGCCGATGAATGGCTTTCCCCGTGGAGAGCTGCTCCTGGTACTTGCCCAGCCTCTCGATGCCGCCTCTCAGATCCCTGAGGGCCGTCCTCACCAGCATCCGGTGTGTGACGCGCAACTACATGCCTCCTACAGGCCCACGCGGCCGGTGCCGTTGATCAATCGGTCCAGCATCTCATCCAGGGCCGTCATCACTCGGGCCGCTCCCTGATAGGCCCTTTGATACTGGATAAGGTTGACCGTCTCCTCATCCATGTCCACGCCCGACACCTCGTCCTTGCGCCGCTGCAAATGCTCCGTCAGGCCCTCGGCGTTAGCGAGCATGGCCGTGGCTTGCTTGGTCCTCAGACCCAGGTCCGTGATCCCGGCGTTATAGTACTCGTCCAGGGTGGAACCGTCCCCCATGACCGATGCCGTTCGCAGGCGAGCGATGGCGAGAGCGATACTGCCGTCCCCGCTGGCGTCACCGGTGGAGGCGGTGGCGATGTTCAGCGGGGTGTCACGAACCCAGGCGGAGACATCAATCTCGCCGGCTCTCCGCCCGGAGAAGAAATTGTTGTACTGGAAGGTCGCCACCTCCCCCGCCGTCCCCGCCGCCGCCCCGAAGTCAACAGCCACGCCGCGGCCGGTGTCATACACCGACCCCAGGACCGGCGCCAAGGCTTGCCATTGGTCCGTCATCCCGGTACCGGAGGCGTTGTTGACCGCCACTCCTCGGCCGGTCCAGTCCTGCAGCTGGAACTCCATCACCCCGGCATTGTCTCTGGTGACCAGGTGGTAGGTGCCGGCCCCTAATCCCTCCGTCGGCGGATAGAGAGTGCCGTCCGTAACCATGCCATTGACCGGGCCCGTGGGGCTCAGGACCACCGTCCCTAGAGTGCTACCGGGTCGGTCCGGGGGTATGCTGCCGGAATCGGGGGCGCCGAAGCCGGTGGCATGGAGCCCATTGACCGAGTCAATGAGGCCCGCGGCCAAAGCATCCAGCTTGCCGATAAAATCCGGGATCACCACGTCCCGAGCATAGAAGGCCCCTCCCAGGGACCCTCCCACGTTCTGCCCCTCGACCGCATCCAACCCACCGGACAAAGCCACGCCCCTGACCGTGAGGGGGCTGCCGGTATCCGGCCAGACCACCTTCAGCCACATGCCGTTGGCGCTGTCGGTGCGGGTATCGAGCCGGCTGTAGTCATCGCCCATGACCAAGGGGTGACCCCCCAAGTTGGCAGTGACGGTGCCGTCCTCATTCTCGTAGTAATTCAGGTCCACCAACTGGGAGAGTTCGTCCAGAAGAGCGTCCCGCCGATCCCGCAAGTCGTTAGGCTGGTCACCGAAGGCCTGGACCTTGCTGATGGGGTCGTTGAGCCCGGCCAGCTCCACGGCGATGTCGTTGATCCGCTCCACCGTCTGTCGGATCTGGAGGTCCATGTCCGACTGTAGATCCCGAAGACGGCTGTCGGCGTTGCGGATGGAGAAGGCCAGATTGGAGGCAGCTTCCGCCACCGCTGTTCTCGACGCCAGGTCCTCCGAGGTGGCCGATAGCTGCGACCACGATTCCCAGAAGCGCCCCATGGCCGCGGCGATGCCGGTGTCCGATGGCTCCTGGAAGATGACCTCCATCTGGCCGGTGGCTTCCTGGAGGGTTCTCCATCTCTCCTGGCGGGGCAACTCGTGCCGCATCTGAGCGCTGAGGTACTCCGAGGAGTAGCGCTGAATCCGCTGCACCTGCACCCCGGTGCCGACCTGGCCCACCGATTCTTCTCGGTTCATGGCCGGAACCGTATAGGGGGCCGTGGTAGCCAGCACCGCCTTCTGCCTCGAATAGCCCTCGTTATTGACGTTGGCGATATTGTGATCCACCACTTCGATCGCCCTCTGATGAGAGCGAAGCGACCGAAGGGCGATCTCCAGGCCACTGAACGTCCCGGGCATCAGGTTTCCTCAGAAGCTCAGATTCAGGCGCGCGGCCGCGACGACCCTGGGGCGGTCCCCATACCATTCCACTCCGCTCTGTGCCAGAAGGGTTCGCCGGAGGCCGATGGCCACCTGGGCCGATCGGGCCGCCTGTCGGCTGAGTTCGGCCGCGGCCAGCACAACCTGAACCGCTCCCTTCAGCCGCTTATCTTCCGTCATTCTTTCGCGTAACACCGCCAAGTCCATCTGGTTGATTCTGGTCACCAGTTCGGCGATGCCCTCGGTACAGAGGTCCACCTCCGCGCTGACCCCGTTCTCCAGTGCCGGGGCCTGCCGTTCCAACAAAGCGGCCAGCTCGGCCAGCATTCGGGCCGGATCCGGCGGCTCCGGGGTTTGGCGGGCTTCCACGGGCCTAACCGGGCCCAAATAGGGAGAGCATGCGCTTGGCCACGTCCTGGGTATCCACGGCATAGGTGCCGTTCTCCACTTCCTGCCGGAGACGATTCACCAGATCCTGACGGGACTCAGAGGCCCCTTCGACAGCCTCCCGGGCGCGGACCATCTGCACTGCCTGTGCCGAGATCTCCACCCGATCGCCAGCGGCCTTCGTGTCGGCTTTCCCTGCCGCTGCCCTGTCCTCGCGCTCAGGCGTCACTCGGAGCAGTCGAGACTGCTCCAGGTTGGCCAGGGTGTTGTCAGCGCCGATTCTCTCTGTCACTTCCTACCTCCACGCGGGCTGGAGGCGCCGCTCCCGGATTTCCTTGCGCAGCGCCCACTGCTGTATCGGCAGGAACCGACAAAACTTTACCCGAGCAGTTGGTTTGCCAGCCGTTGCATCTCATCGGCGGTCTGGACCACCTTCACACCGAGGGAGTAGATCCTCTGAGCCACTATCAGGTCGGTCATCTCTTCCCCCACCTCCACCGTGGATTCCTCCAAGGCGGCAGGGACCAGTTGGCCCTCGGCCGGGGGGGCCGCCTGCACCGGACCAGTGGCATCACTGGGGACGTATACACCATGACCCACGTGGTTCAGGGACTCCGGATTGGGGAAGCGAGCCACTTGCACCCCCCCGACCACCACCCACTCGGTGGAACCCGCCGTCCTGATCGTCAGAAGCCCATCGGAGCCGATGGCGAAGTCCTGCGCCTCCGGGGGAATGGTGAGGTCGGGAGTCAGCCCGTATCCATCGGTGGTGGTGATCCGTCCCCCGGGGCCTCGCTGGAAGCTGCCGTTGCGAGTGTAGCCGGTGGTGCCATCGGGCAAGCTCACCTGAAAGTAGCCCTCGCCCTGGATGGCCAGGTCTAGGGAGCGCCCGGTGCCGCGCACCACCCCCTGCCGGAGCATCGTCCGCACGGCCGCCACCGCCACCCCGGTGGCCTCCTGGTCCGAACTCTGCCCGGCCAACAGCTCCTGGAACTCCACCCGACCGCGATCGAACCCATGGGTGTTGACGTTGGCGATATTGTTGGATATCACCTCGATGGCACGCTCTTGAGCCGACAGGCTGGAGGCACCGATCCGAAATACCATCATCGCCGATGGGGTTGCCATTCGTCGCCTCCTCCTAGACCTTGCCGACCTCAAGCACCGCTGAGTCCACCGTCTCCGCCTGGGACACCACCACTCGTTGAGCCGCCTCGAAGGTACGCATCACCGCCATCATCTTGGCGACACTGTCGCCCAGGTTGACGTTGGCTCCCTCCAGATACCCCTGATGGAGCGCGTAGTCCCCTGGGCCTGCCGGACGACTGGTGGCCTCAATCAGGTTCTCACCCACCTTGGTGACGGTGGATTCATCATCCACCACCGCCAGGGCCAAACGCGCCACCTGAGCCTCGCCGACGAAGATCGCACCATCATCTCGAATGGTTATGTCGCCCTCGGGCAGCACCACCGGCCCGTTCTCCCCCAGAACTCGGTAGCCGGAAGCCGTCACCAGCTCTCGCGTCTCACTCAGCCCCAATCCCCCATCACGGGTGAGGCGGATGCCATCCGGAGTCTGGACCGTGAGGAAGCCGGCCCCGGTGATAGCCAGGTCCAGGGATCGCTCCGTCTCCTTCAGCGGTCCCTGGCTCAGGTCCACTGGGGCATCCAGAGGCGCCACTCCCAGCCCCACCGGGTCGGCGTCGGCGGCGGTTAGCCCCAGGAGCAAGGTCTCGAAGTCGTCGAAGCGCAGCCGCTCCGCCTTGTAGCCGGGCGTGTTGGCGTTGGCCAGGTTCTTGGCGATGAGTGCCTGGTAATCAATGCAGGCCAGCATGACGCTACTGGCGGAGTACACTCCTCTCATTGCGGCCTCCTCAGGCGAGCCGCCGCCGCCAGGCCGACAACCAGAGCCCCGAGGCTCCAGGCGCCACCGTAGGAGTTATTGGCGGCACCGGTCTCCGGCAGGTATGAAGGCGGTGGGGGCGTCGAGCCGGGCAGCACCGGTTGAGGGGAAGCCTGAACCTCGGCGGCGGCTGAGGTCTGGGCCTCTGTCTCCGACGACGTCGGGGCGGCTCCCACCCCCGAAGCCACCGCCGTGGCCGCAGCGGAACTGGGGGCTGCGTCAGGGTTGGGGAACACGGCCGCTACTAGGTTCCGACCCGAGGGGGCCGGGGAGTCGTCGGGCTCCGGCTCCACGCTCAGGATGAGGTAGCGGTAGTCCTCTAAGGGGAGGCCATCCACGGTGGCACTGTAGACGGTGGGCACTCCCTCCACGCCGACGAAGCGGCCGAAGCTGGCCCAGGTGCCCAGATCGGCAGTCGCCACCCACACCTGGAATATCTCCCCCGAGAGCACCGGCAGGCCCGTGGCCTCTAGCTCGATATAGCCCTCACCCACGTTCACCTTCGCCGTCCCCATGGCATCGGTAGGGCCGAGGTTAGTAATGCCCGGAAGGCCGGAAAGATAGAGGGTCTTGGAATGGCCATTGGCCAGAACCGAACTTGGGCGCCACAAGAAGCACATCAGGGCCAGGATCAGGACGGCGCGCAGCTTTCTCACTTCACGGTCTCCTATCGAGGGCTGGCAGTCTATCGTCGCAGACGGAGGAGCATACGGACCTCCTCCCTTCCCAGACCGCAACGCCGGGCGATGTCGTCGGCGGAGAGCCCTTGGGCGGCCAGGGCGACGGCTTGGGCATAGGGCCTGGTCTCCGTGGTCGAGCCGGACCCCAATGCCACCTCGTCCTCCACGACCCGGGCCTTGTCCGATAGACCGAGAAGGGGGCCTGGCTCGGCCGAGAAAGAACGGGCGGTCCGCCGACTTCGGTCCTCGACTGGAGCCGGCTTCTCCCTAGAGCCGCTGTCCAGGCGCGGCGCCGAGACTCCGCTCACCAGCTGCCGCAACTCCGCCGCTCGGCGGTCAAGGTCCTCGGTGATGCCGCCGGCTACAGCGCGGATCTCGTCCAAGTGGGCCTGGGCTTCGCGATCCAGGCTCTCAGACCAGTCTAATAGGCCGCCACTGGAGATGGCGGGGCTGGAAGCGGACAGAGCGGTGAGGAGAGCGGCGGCGTGCTCCTTCATCTGGGCATCAACCTGCTGGGCCGCCTGCTGGAGAGCCAGGATGAGGCTGCTGACGTCCTGGCGCAATTCTGCCGCCACCCGGACCGTTCTCTCCGCCATGGCCGTCGCCTCGGCCAGGCGTTCCTCGGCATCCGCCACTTCATCCTCGAGCCGAGCGAGAAACGCCTCTCCTCGGGCCATGGCCTGTTCCAATGAGTTCACCACGGGGGACGAGCGCTCGCCGGCATCGGCGAAGACCGCCCGCCGGCCGCCATTTCGACTCTCCCCGGCAGCGCCGTTGGCCACCAGACCAGCCTAGACGCCCACGAGTATTCTGGAGCTGGCCGCCGCCGCTTCCTCCGCCAGTTCCGGGTCGTTGCTGCCCAGTCTGGCGCGCAGGAAGATCACCGCCTTGCCGTGGATCTGGCATACCCGAGACTCGGATATCCCCAGTACCTCGCCGATCTCCCGCATGTTGAGGCCGTCGTGATAGTAGAGAGAGAGGACCAGCTGCTCTCGCACCGGCAGAGTCTCGATCACCCCCGCCACCACGTCGGATAGCTCGGCGCGGATGGCTTCCTCGGCGGGGTCGGGCTGGCTCTCGTCCGCGAACACCTCATGCAAGGCCACGTCCTCACTCCCACCATCGAATACCGGCAGCGAGTCGAGCGAGACCACCGTTGCCGCCCCCCGACGGTAGATGCTCAAAAGAGCCGGCACGGTTATGTCGAGACTCACGGCAATCTCCTCATCGGTGGGTGCCCGACCCAGGTCCCGCGTCAGCCGGCTGATGGCGTCAGCCACCATCCTCATGCGTCGGCGCACTGGCCGGGAGACGAAGTCCATGGCGCGGATGGAGTCGAGGATGGCTCCCCTGACCTTAACCGCGGCGTAGGTCTCGAACTTGTTGCCGCGCGCCGGCTCGAACCGGTCCACCGCCTCCAAGAGGGCGATGGTGCCGTGGCCGAGTAAGTCCCCGTAGTCGAGGCTGGGAGGCAGCACCACGGCCAGGCGCCCCATCACGTGCTTCACCAGCCAGGCGTAGTGCAGCACCAGTTGCTCCCGAATCTCGGGTTCCCGGGTCTCGACAAACTGGAACCAGAGCTCCTCAATGCTCAGTGAGCTCCGGCCATTTCGTCCGCTTATACCGCCCCCGTTCCTGGAAGCGACGCCCATCCCCCACCTCGCTAGGTTGACACGAACCCACTGTAGACAGCTTCACGGCTACCATGATTAGCCTAGCAAGAGGAAGCCAAACGGTCAGTAAAACTCACGTGAATCGCCCGTAAAGGGCCCGTAAAAAGGCCCTCAGGGGACCCCGAGGGCGAAAATGGCACGGAAGAAGGCTCCTTAGTTCTGAGTAGCGAGCGAACCGCCAGGCCCCCGGAGGAGGCCGCGAAAGAAGCGGGCCAAGCCGGAACGCGCCGGAGCCGCCTCATTCGCTGTCGCCCCGGCCAGGTGGCGCGACAACCGGTCCACCCCTGCCGAGAAGGCGCATTGAGGATATTCGAGCACTACCGGTACCTGGGCCCTCACTGCCTTGGCCAGTTCCTCCGAGAACGGCAGTACCGCCGCCACCGGGAGTGACAATCCGAGAAAGGCTGCCGCGACCTTCTGCAGACGTTCAGCCGCCTGCCGGCCCTCTTGCTCGCTCCGGGAGGCGTTCATCACCAGGCTCAGGGTCGGCCCCGGGGAGCCCATGGAGGCCACCTTGATCAGGGCGTAGGCGTCGGTAAGCGCCGTCGGCTCCGGGGTGGTCACCACCAAAGCCTCACTGACCGACCGCAGCAAATGCACGACATCCGGCCCCAGACCGGCACCAACATCAATGAGAACGAAGTCGTAGTCGCGCTCCAGCTCCGATAGCTCCCGCAGGAGGCGCCCTCGACGGAAGCCATCTAGGTTCATGAACTCGGAAAACCCACACCCACCCGGCGCCACCCGGATCCCGCCGGGACCGTCGAGGATGATGTCCGACAGACTCGCCTCACCGTTGACCACGTCGCGCAGGGTCTTGGTCACCCGCAGGCCCAACAACACGTCCACGTTGGCCAGTCCGAAATCGCCATCGAAGACCAGAACCCGAAGGCCCCGCCGAGCCAGGCTGATGCCCAGGTTCGCCGTGAGATTGGTCTTGCCCACACCCCCCTTGCCGCTGGCCACGGCTAAGACTCTGGAGGTGGGGGCCGCCGGCGGCGGCGCCTCCGCCCTCTCGCCGGCCAGGCCCCGCGCCTGACGATCCCTCTCCCTAAGAGTGGTCACCACGGCCTGGCTCCCAGGCATTCCTTGGCCATCTCCCGCGCTCCCAGCCGGACGAAATGGTCCCTGGGAGACTCCGGCTCTGGCGCTTCTGTCTTCAGCAGTAAGGAGACCAGTCGGTCGGCGGTGGCCGGCTCGATGTCCTGGGGCACGTCCTGTCCGCTGGTCAGGTAGAACACCGGCTTGCCCGCCTCGACCGCGAAACTGACCAGAGGCCCGAAGACCTCGGTCTCGTCAATCTTGGTAAACACCAGACCCTCGCAACGACTGATCCTGAAGGCCTCCGCCATCCGCCGCATGGTGGCGATATGGGAACTAGCCGTGAGCAGCAGTAGTGATCGGGCTTCAGGAGCGGCCTCGAAGAACCTCTCCATCTCCCCCAGACCATCCCCGTCGGCGGGACTGCGACCGGGCATGTCCACCAACACCACGTCGAAGTCGGCGAGGTCGGTGAGGGCGGCGGCCAGGTCCTCCGGCTCATAAGCTACCCGCAGGGGCATACCGAGGAGATCGGCGTATATCTCTATCTGGGGTATGGCCGCCACCCTGAAGGTATCGGCCGTCACCAAAGCCACCCGGTGTCCGTGCCTCGTTGCCAGTTCCGACGCCACCTTGGCGATGGTGGTGGTCTTCCCCACCCCCGTCGGTCCCAGGAAGAAGACCGTATCCGGACGGCGGCCGCTGAGGGTCAACTGCCGGCAGGGCGGTAAGGCGGCTCGGAGGCGCTTCTCCATCTCAGGCCGGTCGGGCCCGCCGGCGGTCAGCCTCAGCACCAGGTCCTCACTTAGGCTCTGTGCCCGCAAGAAGCCCGCGTCTTCCGTGTCCATGTCCACGGCACTTGCGGTCGAGACAGGGGACGGCCCGCGTCGCTCCAGGCCTTCCAGCGACCGAGCCACTCTGTCCAGCCGCTCCTCGATCTCTCGGAGCCGCGGCGCATCACTGGGACCGGCCTCCGGTGGAGGCGCGCTCGGGGTTCGCGAAGTCCGGCTCTCCTCCACCGCCGCCAGCACCTCGACCTTGGGCTTGCGCCAGAGCCGGGCCAGCCCGGTGGGAGTGTGGACTTGGCTCTGGACTATCACCGCTTCCGGTCCCAGGTCGGTCCGGATCGCGGCCAGAGCCTCGCGCATGTCGGATACCAGGTAGCGCTTCAGCCTCATCCCGTTCTCTCCTAGCCCGATTCGCCTCTAACCACGGCTTCCGACTGCACTTCGATGTCCGGGGCGATCTCAGCAAAGGAGATCACCGCCACGGTGGGGAAGTTGCGCTCGATCAGCCGCCGGAGCGCCGCTCGAATCCCCACCGAACACAGGATCACCGCCTGGTAGCCCCTACCCGTCATCTTCTCCGCCTCGTGACCGATCTGCTGAAGAAGAGCCTGAACCGCCCCCGGATCCACCACCAGGTGACGGGTACCGCCCACGTTCTGGACCGAATGGGCCAGTTCCTCCTCCAACGATGGAGCTAAGGTCATCACGTGAAGGGCCCCGTCCTCGGCCCGGTAGAGGTTACAGATGGTCCGGGCCTGGCCCCGGCGCACATGCTCGGTGAGCAGATCGAGGTCCTTAGTCTGGCGGGCGGCATCCGCTAACGTCTCCAGTATCCGGACCAGATTGCGGATGGGGACACCCTCATTCAGGAGCCGCCGCAGCACCTCGTGTACTTCACCCAATGCCAAGCTCCCCGGGATCAGCTCCTCCACGGCGGCGGCGTCCTGCTCCTTGGCCGTATCCAGCAGGTCATGGACATCCTGTCGGCTGAGCAACTCCCCGGAGTGGCGCTTCACCAGCTCAGAGAGGTGAGTAGTAAGCACGCTGGGCGCATCCACCACCGTGAAACCGGTAAGCTCGGCCCTTTCCCGTTCTTCCTCCCCGATCCAGAAGGCCGGCAAGCCGAAGGCCGGCTCGACCGTCTGAATGCCATCCACCGGCTCGGAGACCTCCCCCACCGGCATGGCCAGGTAGCGGCCGAGCAGAAGCTCGCCCTCTCCTACTGGCTCCCCGTGCAGCTTGACGGCGTAGGCGTTGGCCGATAGCCGAAGGTTGTCGCGGATGCGCACCTTGGGCAGCACGAAACCGAGCTCCAGGGCTACCTGTCGCCGCAACATGCCGATCCGCTCCAACAGGTCCCCGCCGCGGGACCCATCCACCAGCCCGATGAGGCCGTATCCAATCTCCAGCTCCAGTCGGTCGTACTGTATCTGGGCCTCGTTTCCGGCGCTGAGGGCGGGAGCGGTCTCAGGCGCCTCCAACTCGGCGATCCCCTCTGCCGCTGCTTCCATCTTTCGACGCCGGAGCATGTATCCGGCGGCACCGGCTCCACTCCCCATCAGCAGGAAGGGCAATAGGGGCATGCCGGGTACGAACCCCAGGGCCAGCATCATGCCCGAGCCTATCAGCAGCGCCCGCGGATGACTGAAGAGCTGGGCAGCGATGTCCTTGCCCAGGTTCTCCTCGGAGGCGGCCCTAGTCACGATGATGCCGGTGGCGGTGCTGATCAGCAGAGCCGGTATCTGAGCCACCAGCCCCTCACCCACCGCCAGCAGGGTGAACCGTTGCAGGGACTCCATCAGGGACAAGCCCTGCTGGAGCATACCCACGGCAAAGCCACCGAGGATGTTCACCATCACGATCACGATGGAGGCCACGGCGTCGCCCTTGACGAACTTCGAGGCGCCGTCCATGGCCCCGTAGAAGTCCGCCTCTTGCTCGATCTTGCGCCGGCGCACCCGGGCCTGATCCTCGGTCAACATGCCGGCATTCAGGTCGGCGTCAATGCTCATCTGCTTGCCGGGCATGGCGTCTAGGGTGAAGCGAGCCGCTACTTCCGCCACCCGCCCAGCGCCGTTGGTGATAACGGCGAACTGGATGATCATGAGGATGATGAAGACCACGATCCCCACGATGTAGTTGCCGCCCACCACGAAGTTGCCGAAGGCGTGAATCACGCTCCCGGCGTGCCCATGCAACAGAATGAGCCGGGTGGCCGAGACGTTAAGTCCCAAGCGATACAGAGTCAGCACCAGCAGCAGCGAGGGGAAGACGGCGAAATCCAGGGCCTCCCGCATGTAGATGCTTACCAGCAGCACCGTGATGGCAATACCCAGGTTCAAAGCCAGGAGTAAGTCCAGGAGGCCGGTGGGCAGGGGCACGATCATCATGGCCACGATGCAGACCACCGCCACGGCCAGCATGATGTCGCTGTTGCCCATCAGCGCTTCTATCCCGCCGCGGGTCCGGCGCATGGAGGTGGCACTCATCGTCTAGCCGCCTTGAGGCCGTAGATGAAGGCCAGGACCTCCGCCACCGCCTGGTACAGCTCCTCCGGCACCTCCATGCCCACCACCACCATCTTGAACAGAGCTTGCGCCAAGGGCCGTCGCTCCACCAACGGCACTCCATTGGCCCGGGCCAAATCGCGGATGCGCTCGGCCACCAAACGCTGACCCTTGGCCACCACCACCGGTGCCCCCATCTTGCCCCCGTCGTATTTGAGGGCCACCGCCAGATGGGTGGGGTTGGTGATCACCACGTCCGCGGTGGGTACCGCCGCCATCATTCTCTGCATGGCCATTCGCCGCTGCTGTTGGCGAATGCGGGAGCGGATGAAGGGGTTCTCATACCGCTTCATCTCTTCGATGACTTCCTGCTTGGTCATCCGCAGCTTCTTGTCGTGCTGTCGCCTCTGATAGGCGTAATCGGCCAGAGCCAGCACCAACATCACCATCCCCACTCGGGTGCCAAGCTCCCCGACCGTCGTCCACAGGAAGTAGACAGAGGCCCGAAGCTCCATTCGCGATAGGGCCATGAATCCGTCCGCTTTACCTTGAAGCGCGGAGTAAGCGATGAAGCCGATCAGAGTCACCTTCAGGATCTGCTTCCCCAACTCCACTAAGCTCTGGGAGGAGAACATCCGCTTGAGCCCCGCTAGTGGGTTCAGGCGCCCCCAGTTGGGCTTCAGATAATGGGATGAGACATTGAACCCCACCTGAACGGCGCTGGAGGCGAACCCGGCCGCCATCAGGCCCACGGCGAAAGGGGCCACACTCAGACCGATGGGAACGGTCAGTCCCAGCAGCAAAGTCCGCAAGGTCTCCGGGCTTTCCAGCATCGAGCCACTCTGGCTCAGCAGATCGGCCAGGACCGCCCCCAGTCGGTCGGAGACGGCCGGCCCCACGCTCTTGAGCAAAGCGAAGGCCACGATCAGCCCCACGGCGGTGTTGAGTTCCGGGCTACGGGCGATCTCGCCTCGCTCGCGAGCCTCCTGTCGCCTTCGTGGGGTCGGGGCCTCCGTCCTATCGGACATGTTCGCCTAGAGGCCCTGGAGTAACCACGCCACTTGCCCCGGAACGTCTCCGAGCAGCCGGCGCAGTATCGCCACGGTCGCCGGCAGGGTGATGAGGATCACCGCCATGCCCAGCCCCAGCTTGATGGGCAGACCTACGAAGAAGACCTGTATCTGGGGTACGGCCCGGGAGAGGATGGCCAGGACGATGTCCAGCATCAGAGTGACGGCCAGTACCGGCAGAGCGATTCGCACCCCTGCCGACAAAGCCGATGAGACCGCCGTCGTCAGGCGCACCCCGAGGTCGCCGGAGAGGGAGACAGAGGCCCCCAAAGGGATGGCCTCATAGGTAGCCGCCACCGCCCTGATCAGGGCGTGATGTCCGTCCACTATCAGGAACAGCAGTGAAGCCAGCAGGAAATACACCTGGTCCATGATGGAACTCGGCAGGGATGTGAGAGGGTTCACCAGGTTGGCGGCCCGGAAGCCTACCTGAAGGTCCACTACACTCCCCCCGATCTCCGCCGCCGCGGTGAAGAGGTGAGCGGAATAGCCTATCACCGCCCCGACAAACGACTCCCTCACCACCATCGAGGCGAACACCAGCCAAGGTAGCGGCTGAGCCAGAGTGGCCCCGTGGGCGGGCCAGAGTATGAGAGTGATGAAGAAGGCCAGCGCGATCTTCAGTTGCGAGGGCACGCTCCGCAGCGATAGCACCGGTGCCAGCATAAAGACGGCCAGCACCCGAAACATGATCAGCATGAATGACTGTATAGCCACCACGGAAACGACCGACATCTGTTGCACCCGGTTCGGTATGGGGAAGCCCAAAAATACCTGACTTCAGACTAGCCGAAGGGCCGGTGAACTTCAGTAAACTTGTCGTGAATGGTACGTAAACCGGACGTAAACCGTCAGCGGACCATTTGAGGCATGAGGGCGAAGAGAGAGGTGGTGAAAGCGAGGAGTCGGTGCAGCATCCAAGGGCCCAGAAACACCAGAGCGGCAGCGATCCCCAACAGCTTGGGCACGAACGTGAGAGTGGTTTCGTGTATCTGAGTGACCGCCTGAAACAGGCTGATAACCAGGCCCACCACCAGCCCCACACCCAATAGCGGTAGCGCCAAGAGCAGCGCCGTGGTTATGGCTTCCTTCATGAGGGACATGGCCATGGCCTCGGTCATGGTGCTCTCCTCCGTCACCCGAAACTGGCCAGCACCGATTGCACCGTCAGGTGCCAGCCGTCCACCATCACGAATAGCAGCAGCTTGAAAGGTAGCGATACCACCGACGGCGGCAGCATCATCATGCCCATTGACATGAGGGTGCTGCTCACCACCATGTCAATGATGAGGAAGGGCATGAAGATCATGACTCCCATCTAGAAGGCGGTCTTCAGCTCGCTGATGGCGAAGGCCGGGATCAGCACCGTCAAGGATACCTCTTGCGGTGTCCGCGGCCGCTCCGCGGCCGACAACTGCACGAACAGCGCGATGTCCTTCTCCCGCGTCTGCCGAAGCATGAAGTCCTTCAGGGGAAGTTGGGCGGCCGCCACCGCCTCCGGCTGGCCCATCTCACCCTTGAGGTAGGGTTGGAACGCCTCGTTGTTCATGGCCTCCAACGTAGGCGACATGCTGAACAGGGTGAGAAACAGCGCCAGCCCAATCAGCACCTGGTTGGGCGGAATCTGTTGGGTACCCACGGCATTGCGCACGAAGGAGAGGACGATGACGATACGAGTGAAGCTGGTGGTCAGAATGAGAATGGCCGGCGCTAGGCTCAGTACCGTGAGCAGGAGCATGACCTGTACGCCGGTGGCCACCTCCTGAGGGTCGCTGGTGGCGGTCAGGCCCGGAATCTGAGCCAGATCCGGCGCCACCACCGGCCCCTCCCCGGCGCACCCGGTCAGGAGGAGGGCCACGCCCAGAAGCAGCACGAGCGACCGCGCTGCCTGACCTCGGCCTCCAGCCCTGGTCCCGCTCATCCGTCCGACTCCCGTGGACCCTCTGGCCAGGTCACGAGCCTCCGCCCGGCGGAGACGGCGGCCAAGACCGGGTCCAGGGCTCTGGACCGGTTTGGACCGCGCTGATCCTCAGCCACGAGAGCGCCCGGCGACCCCGCCCCCATTTCCGCCTCGTCCTCCAACCCGTCCGTTGCCTCGGTGAGGTCGGCGAGAGTGGTCAACTCCTGAGCCGTGGCCCCCAGTAGCAGGGTTCGTCCACCGGCCCGGACCAGGTACAGGCTACGCTGGGTTCCCAGGCCCACCGTCTCCAGCACCTCGATTCTTTTGCCCTTCTCCACCACCCGGATGGTCATGAAGCGCTTCGCTCCTCGAAGCGCGACGTAGACCAGAGCCAGGACCAGCCCCAACTTCCACGATAGATCCAACAGCACCGATACCGTCGAAGGCGACTGCCTGGCGCTCGGTGTCTCGGGGGTCAAGTAGCCGAGGTACTCTCCGGCCTCCGCAGGCTCGACGGTGACGGTGGGCAACGCCGTCGGTCCCTGAGCCAATGCCCCCCCGAGGCAGTCTGGGCACAGAAAGAGTGCTACCGCGAGCATTGACGCGCGAAGCGTGCGCTGGACCATGTCAGCGCATCGCCTCCACCCGCTGGCGGGCGGAGACGATCTGAGTGACCCGCACTCCGAATTGGTCCTCGACTACCACCACCTCCCCGCGGGCGATGAGACGACCGTTAACCAGCACGTCCACCGGGTCCCCGGCGAGCTTGTCCAGCTCCACCACATTACCGGGCGATAGGTTCAGGGCCTCGCGCACGTTCAGCGTGGCTCTACCGAGTTCCACGGAGACCTTGAGGGACACATCCATCAGCAGATCAATGTTCGACGAGCTCGCCGGAACCACCGGCTCCTCGACCAGAGGGGCGAACTTCGCTCTCTGGATGGGACTCTGGACTTCGGCGCTACCGCCGCCCACCACTGACGGAGAGGGACGAGACCCCACGGACGAAGGTGCCGATGCCGGTTTCGGCGCCGGCTCCGACCGGGGAGCGTCTGGGGTGGCCGTGGTCGAGGCCAGGATGTCCTCCAACGAGCCGAGGTCGTTCGGGCCATCAGCATCGGGAGCGAAGCCCAGCGCCGTGTCCAACTGGGCGCCCAGGGCCTCCAGCTCGGACAGGTCTATCTCGTAGGGGAAGGTGTTGCTGCCGTCTAGAGCCATCCCTCTTCCTCCAGCACCCGAGCGATCTTGACCGCACGCCGATTCCTGACCACGCCCGGCCAACCCCTGAACTTGAGGCTGTCCTCGACCGCTAGGGCCACCTCGTCTTGGACCTCGGAATCCAGCACGATGACATCTCCCGTGTTCAAATCCACCAGATCCCTCACCGCCAGCTGCGCCGTTCCCAGGAGGGCGCTGAGGCTCACCGGCACCTTCTCCAGACGCTGCTCCACCAGCTTGCGACTCTCGGGATCACCCCCCTGGGAGCCGGCCGTGATCCAGGCCTGGGGTGTGAGCTTGGAGGTCACCGGCTTAAGCAACTCATAGGGCAGGCAGATGTTCATCATCCCGGACATGTCCAGCATTCGGATCTCGAACATCACCATCACCGCCGCATCCGAGGGCAAGGCGATGTGCAGGAGCTGATTCTGAGACGAAACCTCTACGATCGTGGGATGCACCTCCAGCAGTCCGGACCAGGCCTGGCGAGTGGCGGAGGTAAAATGCTCCAGCAGGTTGTGAACCAGCTTGAGCTCGATATCGCTGAGCTCCCGATCCTCCTCCACTTTGGTGGCCTTGCCCCTTCCCCCCAGGAGGCGATCAATGGCAGCCAGAAGCACGCGGAGGTCGAACTGAACCAGGCACCTTCCCGGCAACGGGTCCATGGTCATGACCGTCGTGGTCACCGTGTCGGGAATGGTCTCGCTGAAGTCTCCAAAGGTGCTTTGCTCTATGTGGGCAAAGGATACCTGCACTGCGCAGCGCAGGGCCGCCGATAGGGATCCACTGAAGTGACGGCCGAAGGTGCTGTGTATCATCTGCAGCACCCGAATCTGCTCTTTTGAGAACCGGTCCGGGGCCCGGAAGTCATAGCGGACCGCGGGGGACTTGCTCTCCGCCGGCTCGGGTGCGCCGGTCTCCGCCGCCATTTGCGGTATGGAGGAGAGCAGAGCGTCTATTTCCGCCTGGCTAAGAGCCCGATCGGCATCCATGCTGGGGTTCATCTCCCAATAGCCTTGCCGCTCACCTACTGGACCAGGAACTCGGTGAAGTAGATGGCGGCCACCTTCTCGTGCCCAAGGATACCGTTGATCTGGGAGAGCATCTCCTGCTTCAACAGGTCCTTGCCCTCGATCGTGAAGATCTCGGCGTAGGTACGGCTGGTGAGGAGGCCGATCACCGCGTCCTCCATCGCCGGCCTGAGTCCCTCCAACTCGACCAATTCCTCTTCCTCAGCCTTAGCTTTCGCCTCTCCGGCCAAATCGTAGAAGCCGGGCTCTGAGGGCAAGCACTCCAGAACCACCCCCACCTGGAGATAGCGGCGCCCCCCCGGCTCCGCCAGGTTGACGATCTTGGTGCCCAGGTCATACATGATCCCCGAGCCGGGGCGGTAGGGTATGACAATGCCGACCGGGTGGACCTCCGCCGGCTCGGCATGGGGAGGGGCCGGGGTGACCGTACCCTCGGCCGGCGCCGCCTCCGCGTTCTCGAAACGGACGTAAAGTGGCTTCCACATGGTGTCAGGAGCAAACAGGGTGTAGCCGACCAGCCCGAGGGCCAAGACAACCGCCACCACCGGGATGAGCAGCTTGGGCGACAACAGCTTCTTCATGAGGTCAGTGCCCTCCGTTCGCCTGGCTTGGCACCGGCGTGGCCATCAGGCCCAGGATCGGTGCCAGATCGAACTTCTCTTGTTCAACCGGGTACAAGATGGCAATCTCGGCCCGCCGGTTGATGGCTCGGTGCTCACGTGTATCGTTCGGCACCAGGGGCTTACCGTCGCCGTGCCCGGCAGCGCTCAGACGATCCGAAGCCACATCGCACTCCTCCACCAAGAAACGAACGATGGCCACCGCGCGAGCCACGGAGAGCTCCCAGTTGGTCGGATATAGGGGGTGATTAGTGGGCACATTGTCGGTGTGCGCCTCCACCCGGAGCGGGTTCGGCATCTGCTTGAGCACCTCCGCCACCGCTCTAAGAGCCTCGCGAGATCGGGCGCTCAGCGCGGCACCACCGGGCTCGAATACCAGCGCATCCGAGAGGCTGATGATCACTCCCTCGTAGGTCATGTTGACGGAGATGTCTCCGGCCAAGCCCGCTTGCTCGGCGAACTCGGCGAGGTCTGCCCCCACGCTCAGGAAGTCCTGCTGCACCCGCGGAAGAGTGTCGAAGCGAATGGGAGCCGCCCGGCCCGCGCTTGCCCCTCCCAGACCGGCCATGATTCCCCCACCCCCGTTGCCGCCGAAAGCCCGCGACATGGACTCGGCCACGGCACTGAACTTCTGAAGGTCGGTGTTCGCGATGCTGTAAAGGATGATGAAGAACACGAGCAGAAGGGTGATCATGTCGGCGTAGGTCAAGAGCCAACGCTCGTGGTTCTCGTGGGCCTCGGCTTCCTTCTTGCGCGCCATATCCTAGACTAGGCCTGAGCCCGCGCCGCTGCCGGGGCCGGTTTCCCCTGGGCCTTCTCGGCCCCGGCTTCTCCGGCGCGCTCCTTCGGGGCCAAGAAGGTTTCCAGCTTCTCCCTTACTACCCGCGGATTCTCGCCTGCTTGCACCGCCAGGACCCCCTCCACCATCATCTCCCGAGCCTGCGCCTCGTGAGCGCTTGATCCCTTGAGCTTGTTCGCCAGGGGAAGATAGATGAGGTTCGCGAAGGCCACACCGTAGAGGGTGGCGATGAAGGCCACCGCGATCTTCTCCCCAAGATGCTCCGGCTCATTCAGGTTGCCGAGCACACTGACCAGGCCCATGACGGTGCCGATCACCCCCATGGTCGGGGAGAAACCGCCCATGGCCTCCAGCACATGGATGCCCTCTTTGTGTCGCGCCTCCATATGCGTCACTTCGCTCTCCAGGATGTCGCGGACCACCTCGGGGTCCACCCCGTCCACCACCAGCATGATGCCCCGCTGAAGGAAGGGGTCCTCGATCCGGCGGGCCTCCTCCTCCAGGGAGAGCAAGCCCTCCCGACGGGCCTTGTCCGCCAGCTGGGCCAGAAGCTCAATCTGGGCCTGGACGTCCACAATGGTGGGCTTGATCGTCAGCACAATCAGCTTGGGGAGCCTCAGGAAGGTCTTCAGCGGGAAGCTGATGAGGACGGCACCAATGGTGCCTCCGATCACGATCATCCCCGCCGTGACCTCGATTAGGCCCGCCGGCGATCCCCCTTCCATGATGAAGGCAACAATCATGGCGGCGAATCCCAGGACTAGGCCGATGGGGGTGGCTATGTCCATTGACTACACCTCGGGGTTCAACAAATCGGCGGCGCGCAGAGCCCGCGCCTTGAAGGCTATCACCTTCTCGACCACCTCCGTGGGCGATTCCTTTACCACCAGGTGCTTGCCGTCCCCGAAGGTGATGACGGTGTCCGGGCTCGCCTCCGCCGAACGGATATGCTCGGCATTGATATACAGGGTGGAGCCATCCAGCCGGGTCACCTCAATCACGGCATCCGTCCTCGGAAGCGATTGCCGGCTCTATCCTAGGCGAGACCGGCCACCGGATCAGTAAACGCCTCGTGATTGTTTCGTAAACCGGACGTAAAAGCGCTGGGCTAAAGGGTATTTACGGGCGGTTTACGTACCATTCACGACAGGTTTACAGACGCCGGCGCCGCCAAGTGATATCCATTAGGCGTTCAGTTAGCGAGGTCGCGAGGAGTACCTTTGTCAGGCCAGTCCATACCGCCGATATCCATTCAGCTCCCGCCTGAGCCTGTCGGGGCGCCCTCCGGGGGCGCTCCGGCTAACGGAGGGGGGTTCGCTCAAGACCTCCGGTCGGCGCTCAGCACCTACCGCAGGAAAGAGGACCAGACCGCCTTCCTCCGCCGATCCGGCGCGATCACGTCGGCGCTGATGGCCGCCGATATGGCTATAGAGGACCGCCGCCTGGAGATCAGTCGCAATGCCGCCGCCGGCTACGCCTTATCAGCACTGGCGACGGTGCCGGCACCAACCACGAAACCGGTACTCGTCGCTAACACGACGGATCAACCCGCCGCTGCCATCGAGACTGCCTCCATGGCGATGAACTCGAATCCGGTCTCCCTGGGGCCCCTGGCCCTTCAGGACTTCCCCCGGCCGGCTGGCGACAATGGGCGGGGCATTCACTGGGTGCCCACCCTCAAGAGCACCCCCGAAGTGGTGGACCGTCTGGTGGCCGAAGCCAAGGACATGGGCATGAAGTGGGTGGTGCTTCTCAATGACGGCACCAACGTCGGGGACAACGACTACCTGGTGCAGCGGCTCACCGAGAACGGGATCATGCCGGTCATGCGCCTCTTCACCGACGGTCTCACCCCCCTGTCCGGCGACATCGAGGGGATGGTGCGTCACTATCGGCAGATGGGAGTCGAGTACTTCCAGCTCTACAACGAACCCAACCTCATGGTGGAGACCCACGGCCGGCCTCCCAACGTGAGCGACTACCTTGATCTTTGGATACCGGCGGCCAAGCGGGTGCTCGCCGCCGGGGGGCTGCCCGGCATCGGGGCTCTCAGCCCGCAGGGGGAGATGGACGACCGGCAGTTCCTGACTCAGATGCTGGCCGAGGTCGAGGCTCGGGGTGAGGCCGATCTTCTGGATCGAACCTGGCTGTCCGTACACAACTACACCGGGGCCCGCCCCCTCTCCGATCCGGACGGGTTCCTGCGTTTCCGCCAGTACGACGCCATCATTCAGCGGGCCCTGGGGCGCTCCTTGCCCATGGTGGGCACCGAGGGCGGCACTCACTTGGGCTCTCATCTCAGCGAGGAGCAACAGGTGAAGATGGTCCTGGGGGCCTACGACCACATGGCCAAGGGCAGTGACCCCTACAACTTCTCCTACACCTACTGGATCATCGCCAACGAGGCGGGAGGAGGGCGTGATCCCGAGTTCAGCCAACATGCCCTCATCCGCGAGGACGGACCCACCGCCCTGGCCACCGCCCTCATGCAGAGCGCCTAGGAGAGACAACAATGGGCTTCGTGAAAGCCATGCGGATCAGCGCCTCGGCCCTCACCGCCGAGCGCCTGCGGATGGACGTGATCGCCAACAACGTGGCCAACTCCCAGACCACCGGCCCCGACGGCGCTTACCGGCGGCAGCGGGTGATCTTCCGGGCCGAGAGCTCCGGCTCGACGGGCGCCTCCTTCGGCAGCGTCTTCGGCCGGCAGCTGAGCCGGACCGGATCCCCGGGCGAGGTGATCGGCTCCGGCGTGAGGGTGGTGAGAGTGGAGGAAGACCCGGGGGCGGGGCAACGAGTCTACGAGCCCGATCATCCCGATGCCGATGCCGAGGGATACGTGGAATACCCGAACGTCAACGTCACCGCCGAGCTGATGGACCTGCTCTCCGCCACCAAGGCCTATCAAGCCAACGTCACCGTCACCAATTCCCTGAAGACGGCCGCTCTCAAGGCGCTCTCCATAGGCAGCCGCTAGTTCAGGGCCTCAGGAGTCAGAGGAAATGCCCGAGCCCATCCAGGCAATCAGTGCTCTTAGAGCGACGGACGGCGTCGGTTCGATTGGCCGAGCCGGTGGGGTTACCCCCGCAGCCAAGTCATCTTTCGGCGACGTCTTCGGTCAAGCCCTCGACGATCTCAGCCGGCTCTCCAACCACAGCGATGGCCTGGCCGAGGCCTTCGCCGCCGGGGAGGATGTCGAGATCCACGAGGTGATGATCGCCATGCAGGAGACGCAGATGGCCTTCGATTTCGCCACTCAAGTACGCGGCAAAGTCATTGATGCCTATCAGGAGATCATGAGGATGCAGGTCTAGGCCGCCGGCCCCGCATCGGTCCGCCCGGCCATCACCACTTTTCGGCAGATTGGAGCCGCTGAATGTCGTTTCCGGAGATCAAGGATCGCCTCCTAGCGCTATACGGAGGGCTGGACCGCCGCCAGAAGCTCCTGGCCGCCGGACTAGGGGTGGTCTTCGTGGCCGTGGCCGCCCTCACCCTGGGGGTGAGCCGACAGACACCCATGGCCGTAGCCTTCAGCGGCCTTACCCAAGAGGACGCCGCCGGAATCGTCGGGCTTCTCCAGGAGAAAGGTATCCCTTACGAGATCTCCGGCAATGAGTCGGTGGTGAAGGTCCCGGCCTCTCAAGTCCATGATATCCGCTTGGAGATGGCCGGCGCCGGCTTACCCTCCGGGGGCACGGTCGGCTTCGAGATCTTCGATTCGACCAATCTCGGCATGACCGACTTCACCCAACAGCTGAACTACCGCCGGGGCCTGGAGGGCGAACTAGCCCGCACCATCGCCAGCCTGGACGCCGTCCAGGAGGCTAGGGTTCACATCGTCATCCCTCAGCCCACCATCTACTCCGACCTGGAGAAGGCACCCACCGCTTCCGTCCTCCTCAAGCTGGCGCCCGGACGCCGGCTGGACGAGGACCAGGTGCAGGGCATCACCCATCTGGTCTCCAGCAGCGTCGAGGGCCTCGCTCCTGGAGACATCACCGTTCTCGACACCCGCGGGGTCGTCCTCAACGATGGCATGGGCGGCTCCGAGCAGCAGGTGAGCGACGAGCGCCTCAAGGCTCAGCAGTCCTATGAGAACGCCCTAGAGGCCAAGGTCGTCTCCATGCTCGATGCCGCCCTGGGCCCGGGGAAGGCGGTGGTCACCATCAACGCCCTCTTCGACTGGACCCACGTCGAGACCAGTCGGGAGGCCTTCGAGGCGCCCACGCCTGGGACGGAGGCGGTGCGCAGCTCCCGCGAGATCCGGGAGGCCACCGATTCCTCTCTCGCCGCCGCCGAGGGCGCGCCCGGGGTGGACTCCAACCTCCCCTCCGTGCCCAGTTACTCCGGCACCTCGAGCCTGGATCAGGGGACCAGCGACAGTACCGATCAGACCGGGGCTCAGCGCTCGGACCTCACCTACAACTATGAGCTATCCAAGGTGGTCTCCCACAGTGTGCAGGCCCCGGGGCGACTCGAACGCCTGAGCGTCTCGGTCCTGGTGGACGGCATCGAGGACGAGGAGCAACTGGCCAGCATTCGCCAGGCCATCATCGCCGCCGCCGGGGTGAGCGCCGAGCGCGGCGATAGCCTGATTCTCGAATCGCTGGCCTTCGATCGCTCCTTCATGGAGACCCAAGAAGCGGAGATGGCTAAGGTAGCCAAGCAAGACCTCTATATGACCGTGGGCCGCTGGGGGGCGTTGGCGGTGGCCTGCCTGGCCGTCATCCTGGTGGTGCGCGGCATGGTCCTACGGGTTCTGCCTGCCCCGCCGCCCCGAGCCCTCCGAGCCACCACCATCAATCCGCTGACGGAGGCTCTCGAGGCCGGTGCCGCCGCCCTGCAACTGCCCGGGGGCCAGGGGGCCCTGGACCGCGGAGGCGACCAGCGGGCCCTGTCTGATGTAGCCAACATTCAGCATCAGCTCATTGGTTTGGCACAAAAGCAGCCGGAGTTGGTGGCGCAGGTGATCCAGTTCTGGCTCAACGACTCAGCGCCACGAAGAAGGGGGTAACGAAGAGGCAATGGCCGTAGCCGACCTGGATCTGCGGGGCACCGAGAAAGCCGCCATTCTCTTGATCTCACTGGGCTCCGACCTAGCCTCCGCCGTTTTGCGTCATTGCAGCGAGTCGGAGGTGGAGCGACTCACCCTGGCCATCTTTAACACCCAGGCCGTTCCCGGTGGAATCAAGGACGCGGTGTTTGAGGAGTGCTTGCAGTTGACTCGGACCTCGGCGGCCCTGGAAGAGGGCGGCGAGGAGTACGCTCGCGAGCTTCTCACCCGCACCTATGGCG
>JBBQIE010000002.1:0-22032 GCA_038324625.1 Anaerolineae bacterium
CAGCCTTTCGTATCATCCGCAAGCTGAAGAGTGCTCGCGGGGACCGGGGGGAGGCAGAGAGGAGGGAAAACGAAACACTCCCGGCACCGCGGGGCGGTGGGGAGTGTTGAGGCTCCTCGGGCTGGACTCGAACCAACAACCAACCGGTTAACAGCCGGTCGCTCTACCATTGAGCTACCGAGGAATCGTGGTCAGTATACGAAGCCGCCCCCGGCCTCGCAAGTTGGCGAGATTCCGGAGCCCGCTCGGGCTTTTGTGACCGGCCTTGGCTCCAGTGCTACAATCAGAGGCTGGAGCCTCCGCCGCGCCCCTGAATGGGGCCATAATGTCGGATGTAGAGTGGCAGAATGGCGTTCCGTGACCTGCGCGAGTTCATAGGGCTGCTGGAGAGCCGTGGTCAACTGCGGCGGGTGAGCACACCCGTCTCCCGCGACCTGGAGATCACCGAGATCACCGACCGGGTGAGCAAGGGCCCGGAGACGGGGAACGTGGCCCTCCTCTTCGAGAACGTTGAGGGCTTCGAGATGCCGGTGCTCATCAATGCCTTCGGCTCGCGGGAGCGGATGGCCTGGGCCCTGGGGGTCGAGCACCTGGACCAACTGACCGACAACTTGCAGAAGGTCATCAGCCCGGATATCCCCGAGTCCCTGCTGGGCAAGCTGAAGCGGGTGGGTGAGTTCCTGGATGTGGCCAAGGCCCCCCCCCGCACCGTCAGCCAGGCTCCCTGCCAGGAGGTGGTGGAGCGGGAGAATGCCAGCCTGGCCTCCCTGCCCATCCTCCAGTGTTGGCCGGAGGACGGGGGCCGCTACATCACCCTCCCGGCGGTGATCACCCGAGACCCGGTGACCGGACGGCGCAATGTGGGCATGTATCGCCTCCAGGTCTACGACGACCGCACCCTGGGCATGCATTGGCAGACCCATAAGGGCGGCCGGGAGCACCAGGATGAGGGCCTGAAGCGAGGCGAGAAGCGATTGGAGGTGGCCATCGCTTTGGGTGGCGACCCGGCCGTTACCTATGGCTCCTCGGCTCCCTTGCCCCAGGGCATTGACGAGATGCTGCTGGCCGGCTGGCTGCGGGGGCGTGGGGTGGACATGATCAAATGCGTCAGCGTGGACCTGGAGGTCCCGGCCCAGTCGGAGATCGTGCTGGAAGGCTACGTGGACCTGGACGAGCGCCGGATGGAGGGCCCCTTTGGGGATCACACCGGCTACTACAGCCTGGCGGACCTCTACCCGGTGTTCCATCTGACCGCCCTGACGCGCAGGCGGCAGGCCATCTATCCGGCCACGGTAGTGGGGCGCCCCCCCATGGAGGACTACTGGCTGGGGAAGGCCACCGAGAGGCTATTCTTGCCCCTCATGCGCCTGATGATCCCGGAGATCGTAGACGTCAACATGCCGGCGGAGGGGGTCTTCCACAACCTGGTGATCGTCTCCATTAGGAAGCGGTTCCCGGGCCAGGTGCAGCGGGTCATGCACGGCCTCTGGGGCCTGGGCCTGATGATGTTGGCCAAGAATATCGTGGTGGTGGATGAGGAGGTCAACGTCCACGACCTCTCGGAAGTGGCCTGGCGGGCGGCCAACAATATTGACCCCGCCCGTGACGTGGTGATGGCCCAGGGGCCGGTGGACGACCTCGATCACGCCAGCCTTCGACCGGCTTACGGCGGCAAAATGGGGATTGATGCCACCGCCAAGGGGCCGCTGGACGGATTCGAGCGGGAGTGGCCGGACGAGATCGTCATGAGCCCGGAGATCAAGCGGCTGGTGGACTCGAAGTGGGAGGAGTATGGCCTTCCGTAAGCTGGGCCTGATGCTGGAGAACGTCAAGTTCGCCCATACCATCTTCGCCCTGCCCTTCGCCTACATCGGGATGCTCTTGGCCGCTCGTGGCCTTCCCACTCTCTCTCAGTTCATCTGGATCACGGTGGCCATGGCCGGCGCCCGCACCCTGGCCATGACCGTCAACCGTGTGGTGGATGCCGAACTGGATGCCCGGAATGCCAGGACCGCCGGGCGGCCTCTGGCCAGTGGGGCCCTGGGCCGGCCCGAGGTCCTGGCTTTGGCCGGTGTCAGTCTGGCCGTGTTCCTCTTCGCGGCCTGGAGCCTGAACCCCTTGACCTTGGCTCTGGCCGCTCCGGCGCTCGTGTTCCTGGTGGGGTACTCATACACCAAGCGTTTCACCTGGCTGAGCCATTGGGTCCTGGGGGCCACGGACGGGGCCGCGGCTGCCGGGGGCTGGATCGCGGTGACCGGGCGTTTCGAGCCCGGCACCTGGCTGCTGTGGGCGGCGGTGACCGCCTGGGTGGCCGGCTTCGACCTGATCTACTCCTGTCAGGATGTGGATTTCGACCGTCGAGAGGGCCTGCATTCGGTGCCGTCTCGGTTCGGCGTGGCGATGGGCCTGTGGGCCGCCCGGGTGTGCCACGGGCTGACGGCGCTGCTGTTGCTGGCGCTCGGGCTGACATCGGGTCTCGGGGCCGCCTATTGGGTGGCTTGGGTGGTGGCGGTGGGCCTGTTGGCCTACGAGAACTACCTGGTGCGCGCCGCCGATCTGTCGCGGTTGAACATGGCATTCTTCAACGTCAATGGTTACATAAGCGTGCTGATGTTTCTCGGGGTAGCGGTGGCGACACTACTGTAAGGACATGCCGCAGACTGATCTGGGGCCGGCAGGGGTCCAGAAAGGAAAGAGGAGACTTCCCGTGACATTTCGTGCTTGGGTGACGGCGGTGGTGCTCGCCTCCGCGATGCTAGTGGCTTGTACCGGGTTGCCGGCGCCGACCTCGACTTCCGGGCTGAGCGTCGTTTCCACCGCGACCAGTTCACCCGTCGCGCCGGCGCTGCGGATCGGGATGCTTCCCATCGCCGACACCGGCCCCTTCTACGTGGCGGAGGTCGAGGGCTACTTCGCCGAGGCGGGGGTGGCCGTGGAGTTGGTCCCGGTGGCCAGCGCCGCCGAGAGGGATCAGCTGCTCATCACCGGGCGGATTGACGGGGCGGTGAGCGACCTCATCGCCGTCGCTCTCTTCAACGCCGAGGAGCCCCGCATTCGGATCGTGCGCAAGGCGCGCCAGGCTTTCAGTGATTCGGCCCAGTTCTCCATCATGGTGCCCGAGGATAGCGGGATCACCTCGGTGGGCGACCTCGCCGGAGTGGAGATCGCCGTGTCCGAGAACTCGGTCATCCAGTACGTGACCGAGAGGCTGTTGCAGTTGGAGGGCCTGGACCCGGAGGACATCCGGACCATCAACGTGCCCAAGATCCCGGTGCGCTTCCAGCTGTTGGAGCAGGGGCAGGTGCAGGCGGCCACGTTGCCCGACCCTCTCTCCTCGTTGGCCCAGTTGCAAGGAGCCAGGGTCATCCTGGACGACAGCAGCCACCCCGAGATCAGCCAGAGCGTCATCGTCTTCCGGGTGCCGGTCATCGAGGAGCGGCCGGAGGCGGTGCGGCGAGTGATGGCCGCCTACGAGCGGGCGGTAGCGGCGATCGCCGACCGGCCGGAAGCCTATCACAACCTCCTGGTGGAGCAGGGGCGGGTGCCTGACGCCCTGAGAGACCAGTACCGATTCCCCAGGCTGCCGGAGCCGTCTGTGCCCACCCCGGAGGAATGGCAGGACGCCGTGGAATGGGCGATGGGGGCCGGCCTCCTGAAAGCGCCGGTGGCCTACGAGGCCGCCGTGGATGGGGTCTTCGTCAACTGACGACCATGGCGACAAGCAGCGTGATTGAGGTGCGCGATCTGGCCTTCTCCTATCCCGACCAAGGGGAAGCGGTATTCGAGGGCTTCTCTTGGCAGGTGGAGCCGGGAGAGTCCTGGGCGGTGGTGGGGCCCTCGGGGAGCGGCAAGAGCACCCTGCTCTACCTGGTGGCCGGCCTGCGCCGGCCCGACTCCGGCAGAATCCTGGTCAACGGGCGTGACCCGACGCCTCGTAAGGGCCGAAGCGAGGTGGGTCTGGTGTTGCAGGACTATGGCCTGCTGCCTTGGGCCACGGTCTGGGAGAATGCCGGCCTCGGCCTGCGAGTGCGGGGCCTGCATGGACGGGGAAACGGGGTCTCGACCGATAGGCTGGGGGAATGGCTTCATCGTCTGGGGATCGCCCACCTCCGAGATCGCTACCCGGGGCAGTTGTCCGGGGGGGAGCGACAGCGGGTGGCCATCGCCCGCGCCTTGGTCATGGACCCGGCGGTGCTGCTGCTGGACGAGCCCTTCTCGGCGCTGGACTACCCCACGAGGGAGGGGATGGAGCGGCTGGTTCTGGATCTCCAGCGTGAAACCGGCACCACCTTGGTGTTCGTCACTCACAGCATCGAGGAAGCGGTGTGCGTGGGTGAGCGGGTCCTGGTCCTGAGGCGGCCGCCCAACCGGGAGGCGGTGGTATTCGACAACGCGGCCGGTGGTTCGCGGCTGGACCGAGATGGAGGGCCTTTCGTGGAGCAGTGTGCCCGGCTACGAGCGGCCCTTGGCCCGGAGCTGGTGGTTTGAGGCGGCGGGATGTCGTCATTGCCGGCGTGGCCTTGCTCCTGATTTGGGAGGTCCTGGCCCTGGGTACGGACACCCCGGTGCTGCCCGATCCGGTGCGGGTGGGACGGGCGCTGATCGAGGAGGGGCCGGGGAGGCTCGGGCGACACTTCCTGGCCAGTGCCGGTCGGGTGCTGCTCAGCACGGCGATAGCCGTCCTCACCGCCGCGCCGCTGGGTTTGATCCTGGGGCAGAGCCGGAGGCTAAATCGGCTCCTGTCCCCGGTCATCTACCTGCTCTACCCCATTCCTAAGATCGTGTTTCTCCCCTTGATCCTGCTCTTTCTCGGGATCGGAAACGCCAGCAAGATCCTGGTGATTGCCCTGATCCTCTTCTTCCAGGTGCTGGTGGTGGTGCGTGACGAGGCGGTCGGCTTGCGACCGGAGCTATTGCTCTCGGTGCGGTCCTTGGGGGCGGGACGGCTGGCCCTGCTGCGGTTCGTCTACCTGCCGGCCAGCCTACCGGCGATCCTTACGGCGCTGAGAGTGAGCGTGGGCACGGCGGTAGCCGTCCTGTTCTTCGCCGAGTCCTTCGCCACCACTCTGGGGTTGGGCTACTACATTTTCGTGGAGACCTGGAGTCGGCTGGCCTACGCCGAGATGTACGCCGGGGTGGTGGCCATGAGCGCCCTGGGCTTGGGGCTGTATTTCCTGGTGGACTGGTTGGAGCGGCGCCTGTGCCCCTACCTGCACTTGGAGGTCTGAGAGGGTGAGCGAGGGGCGGGGGAGATCGTTGTCGCTGCCGACGGGGGCGGAGAAGCTGCGATACGTGCGCCGCATGTTCACCGGCATCGCCGGGCGCTACGACTTCATGAACCGGGTCATGACCCTGGGTATGGATCGGGCCTGGCGCCGCGCGGCGGTCGCCGAGCTGGGCTGCTCCCCGGGGGACCTAGTGCTGGACGTGGGCACCGGGACGGGCGATTTCCTTTGCTTACTCGCCGGTCTCGGATGCCGGGCAGTGGGCCTGGACCTCACCGCCGACATGATGCGGGCTGGGCAGGGGAAGCTCACCCGGCTGTCCACGAGGCCCTCTTTCGTCCAGGGGGATGCGGTTCGGCTGCCGTTCCCTGACGACTGTTTCGAGGGTCTGGTGAACGGCTTCCTGCTGCGAAATGTGGCCGACCTGCCGGGGGCCCTGGCGGAGATGGCGCGGGTAGTGAGGCCCGGAGGGAGGGTGGCCTGCCTAGAGATAACCTGGCCCTCGGTGCCGATCTTTCGTGAGGTCTTCGGGGTGTACTTTGGGCGGATGGTGCCGGTTATGGGCCGGCTTCTGACCGGCGATGGGGACGCCTACTCCTACCTGCCGCGCTCGGTGGCCGCTTTCGTCTCGCCGGTGGAGCTCGCCGCTCTGATGGCGGAGGCGGGGCTACGTCAGGTGCGATACCGGCCGATGGCCCTGGGCGCGGTGGCCCTGCACGTGGGGGTGAAGCCGGGTGGGTGAGGCCGCCGCATGGCGGACGATTCCGGAAAGTTGACCGGTGACGGGAGGGCTCACTATAATCCCCGGTGTACGATGCCCTCGTGGTGGAATGGCATACACGGCAGGTTGAGGGCCTGTGCCCGTTAGGGCGTGCTGGTTCGAATCCAGTCGAGGGCATATGAAGCACGACAGGGCGGTGCCGAAATAGGGGCGCCGCCCTGTTGCTTGGTAAGTATCGCCGTGACGGAAGTAGGCTTCGTTGATGGAGGGGTTCCGATGGGCTTGGCTTCCGGGGCGGATGCCCAGCCGTTTTCCGAGGAGGCAGTACACACTGCCCTGGCCACCCTGGGGAACGTGGTGGAACTGGCTCAATGCCCGTTGGCGGAGTGCTTCCCAGAGCTGGCTGGTATCCAGGCCCTGAACGACCGAGGGCGCCGGCTTCGGTCGTTGCTCTTGGAGGCCATAGGAGCCCTTGCCCCCGCCCGCCCGGCGCCCTTCGGGTCGTCGGAGTCCCGGAATCACGACGTGCTGACGCTCCGCTACGTCGAGCGCATGGCCACCATGGAGATGGCCGAAGAGCTTTCCCTGAGCCGGCGCCAAGTCCAGCGCGATCTGCGGCGAGCCGAGGAAGTGCTCACTGACCTGCTTCACAGCTGGGCCCAGCGAAGCGAAGCACGCGCTCTTTCGGGCGATGCCGACGACTCATTGGGAACGGAACTGGCCGCGTACACCAGTCAGCCGGCCCAAGTGCAGGCAGGTGAGGCTCTCCGTCAGGCCCTGGAGACGGTCGGCCCGTTGGCGGAGTCGTTGGGAGTCCACCTACACGCCGGCGAGGGGCTGGATCGGGAGTGCTGGGTGCCCGCCGATCGTGCCTTTCTCAGGGCCCTGATGGTTCAGGTGGTCAGCCTGGGGGTGCAGATGACCGTGTCGGGAGAGGTCCGCGCCGGCTTCGGCCTCGTCGAGGATCGCGCTGAGGTCCGAGTTGCTTTCGGCGCCAGCCAGTCCCCGGAGCTGGACCGGCGTCTGGACAGCATCCGTAGGGCAGCCGGCTCCGAGGGCATAGACTGCCGGGTGGACGTGTCGGACGGAGAGATAGCGGTGGCCCTGCGGTTGAGGCCGAGCGTCGGGGCCAAGGTACTGGTGGTGGAGGACAACCCGGGTGCCATTGATCTCTATCGCCGCTACCTGGCCGGGACCGGCTGGGAGTTGCACTCGATCACCGATCCTCGGTTGTGCCTGCCCAGCGTCCGCACCAACCGGCCGGACGTCGTCATCCTGGACATCATGATGCCGCATCTCGAGGGATGGAGGGTGCTCCGAACTCTTAAGGAGAGCCCGGATACCGCCTCGACGCCGGTGGTGGTGTGTTCGGTAGTTGAGGATCCTGCCCTGGCGGGCGCTTTGGGAGCGGCTACCTATCTCCGCAAGCCGGTCTCCCGGTCCGAGTTTATCGCGGCCATTAGCCTCTGTCTACGTGAGTCTCCCCGGAGGCAATCTCCATAGCCCTTAGCAGGAGTGAAGTGAGCTCGCCCGGATCGAACTGACCCTGCTTGAGGAAGGTGAAACGACTGCCGTCGGCGTTGAGGCTGTCCTCTCCAGGGGTGGCGGCGGTAATGGCGATCACGGGGAGGTCGGCGGGGCGGCATTGCTTCTTGAGGGCGTCCGCGGTGTCGAAACCATTCATTCCAGGAAGCACCAGGTCGAGGAGGACGCAGTCCGGTGGAGAGCGCCGGGCTCGGCGTAGGGCTTCCTCACCGGAGTAGGCTGAATCCAGCAGGTAGGGCTTGTGGGCCGTCTCGAAGGTCCGACGGACCAATTGAACGAAGCCGCGATCATCGTCCACGACCAGCACCCTGGGCCGGTCGGCGACACCTGCCAGGACGTCCTCCACGGACTCCAGTAGCTGCCGCGACTCGACCGGCTTGAGGAGCACGGCGCGAAAGCGTCCTCCCCCGAGAAGCCAACGGGTGCTGGGTAGGGGGCAGGAGATGACCGGCACCTCGGGTGCCCAGTGGCTGCCCAGCTCTCTCCTCAGGCGGGTGAGATCGGCTCCGAACCCGTCGTCAATCAGGATCAGGCTGGGGTTCAGGGTACTAAGCGCTTCCCGCCCGCCATCCAGTCCCTGACAGGGGATGAAGTCGTAGCCTTCGATCCGCCGGCTGAGATAGGGGACGGCAGAGTCGTCCTGGCCTATGACCAGCACCTGAGGCCGGGGAGGCGAACTCAGTACCGGTGAGGGTCCCAACTGCCGCAGCCGGCCGGTGGTGACGGGCTCGAAAGGCAGGGTGAAGTGGAACCGGCTCCCCTGATCCACCCGGCTTTCCACCCATATTCGCCCCCCATGCAACTGCACGAAGCGCCGGGCTATGGCCAGCCCCAGTCCCTTCCCGGAGTCAGGTTCCACCTTGGCGCGGCCGATCTGGTAGAACTCGTCGAAGATGGTGCTCAGCTCTGACTCGGGGATACCTCGCCCGGTGTCGCTGACGATGACCTCGAGACACTCGTCCTGCTGCTCTACCGCCAGTCGAACCTCTCCGTGTTCGGTGAACCGCACGGCGTTGGAGAGTAGGTTGTAGATAGTTTGGCGGATGCGAAGCGGGTCCACGAAGACTTCCGGAACCTGCTCCGGACAGGAGACGTGGACGGCGATTCCCTTGCCGGCGGCCAAGCTGGAGACTCCATTCACCGCATCGGTCACGAGAGCGCGCATGTCTGTCGGGCGGCGCTGGATGGGCATTACCAATGCGTCCACCCGCGCCAGGTCCACCACGTCGTCAACCAACTGAGAGAGATAGCGAGCGTTGCGCTGCACCTGAGAGAGGTCGCGCAACAGGAGGTCGGTCCAATCCTCGATGCCGTAGAACTGGGGGTTGTGGTAGATGAGGTCGGTGAAGCCCAGGAGGATGTTGAGTGGCGTGCGCAGTTCGTGGCTCAGGTTGGTGGCAAAACGATTGCGTAGGTCTCTGAGCACGACCGCCTCCCGCTGGGCCACCGCCAGTTCCCGGTTGGTCTTCTCCAGCAACTGGTAGGATAGGTCCAGGGCCTTGATGGTGCGGTTGAGTTCGCCCTGTTTGTGGCGTAGCTCCCAGGTCAACTGGCTGGCCTCGGCGCTCCTCTGCCAGGTCAGCCGTAGGAGCGACTGCAGGGGCCTCAGGGCGGCCCAGGAGGTGCCGCCCGCCATGACGGAGAGCAGGGCAAGCCAGGGCACCGCCTCGCCGCTTACGCCCAGGGCGAGGGGCAGGACGGCCGCCGCGAGGCCGGCTACAAGGGCGGCCTCGGGCACTATCAGGGCTCCGGCGGCCATGACCGCGACGGAGGAAAAGGAGACCAGGTAGGGCCTGCCGGTGCGGGCTCCCACCCAGGTCCAGGTGACGATAGCGCCCGCCACCAAGAGCGCGGAGGCGAGGCGCGGGCGCCGGCCGGAAAGGGGAAAGCAGAGCACGAGGTTCCCCGTGAGTCCGGCTGCCAGGAACGTCAGCATGTGGTCGGCGGGCCAGCGGCCTCCGGCCAGCCACAGGCCCGTGGCCACGGCAAGCCACACAACCATGACCAGTCTCAGGGGCGGGAGCGAGGTATCGAGAGGGCTGGGGACGGCCAAGGCCGGAGGGACCTCTATGGCGCCGTCGAGATTGGACGCTTCCGGTTCCAAGTACACCTCCTCAGACATCTGATTGGTACGGCGGGAGCCCGGCCGTAAACGATGTCGCTCTGATGTCACCCGAGTGTCGCCTGCTTCAGGCTATAATGCGAATACCTCGCGGGTGCTCGTCGTCCCGGTCCGCGAGTATACCAGAACGGCGCCAAATCCTGGGCCAGACTCTACGGAGGTAAGGAGGAACGATGAGCGGAGGTGTACTGTCTCGCCGGCAAATGCTCAAGGGCTCGCTGGTCGTGGCATCAGCTACGGCACTGTCCGCCTGTGCGGCCATGACCCCCCAACCGGCCCAGCCGCCGGCCGAGGGTCAGGCTCAGCCGACGGTCGCACCCATGAAGGCCGTGGACGTGGATTACTGGTACATCTGGGGTGGAAATGGCGGCAAGGCCATGGAAGCCGTCTCCGCCGAGTTCGAGGCGCGGAGCGAGGGTGCCGTCAAGATGCATCCTCTCAGCGCCGGGGGCTCGATCCTGGACAAGACCATCGCCGCTTACGCCGCCGGGGCCCCGCCGGACATCGTGGATCTGATCCTGTGCGCCCCCCTGGCGGCCCGCGGAGCCCTGGTGACTCTGGATGAGTATATCGAGGTCAGCACCACTTTCGACGAGAACAACTACTTCGATGCTCAGTGGGACGGGACCAAGTGGGCCGGGCGGCGCTGGGGCGTGCCCGCGAATGAGGGCCTCGGCTGGCTGGCCCTGATTCGGAACGACCAGATCGTGGAATCAGCGGGCCTGGACGCATCTTCACCGCCGACCACCTACGATGAGCTCTTCGCCTGGACCGAGGCCATGACCCAGCGAGACGACAGCGGGTCCCTGACCCAGGTGGGCTACACTCCTCCCGGCATGATGGGCTATCCCGACGTGGCCAGCATCGTGTCCGGCCAGCCTTACTTCGATGGCGACACACTCAAGTACTCGCTCACCAGCGAGCCGATTCTGGATCTGTTCCGGCAGGAGAAGCGATTTTACGACTTCTACGGCGCGGAGACCATGGCAGATTTCGCTAATTCCTTCTCCGGCCAGCCCATCGCCGACCCGGTGAACGCCGGAAAGACCGGCCTGTGGACCACCGGTTCCTGGGGCCCTGGGGGCCTGGTGCTGAACGCCGTCGAGGGAATGACCTGGAGCGTGGGCTATCACATAGACGCCTCCGGTCAGGGCGAGAAGCCGTTCTTCGCCGGCACCCACACCATGATGCTGCTGAAGGGTGGAGACGCCGCCCAGGCTTGGCCGTTCCTGGAGTGGAGCAACACCGACGAGTACAACAAAATGGTGTACGACGTCTGCGGCTTCATCATGGGTACCAAGAGCTTCCTGGCCTCGCTTGACATGTCCACCATGTATCCGGGGCTGGACTTCTTCACCAAGGGCCTGAGCGAGGGCACCCGGATTGCCGGTCTAGCGCCGGACCCCAATTGGTATACGGTTCTCTGGGGTATGTTCGATGCCTTCGAGGCCGTCGGCTTCGGCACCCAGACCCCGGAAGAGGCCATGGGCGAACTGGAAGCGCTGGTGACCGACGAACTGGACAAACTCATCGGCCGCTAGCACCCAAGGTGACCTCCCGGCAGCTGCCGGGAGGTCACCCTCCGGCTTGTCCCTATGGATGTCGGAGTGACGTTAGTGCAAGGATGTCTATCTTCGGGCACGGCCGCGCCGTGCTACCCTCGAGGTGAAACCATGGCAGTAGCGGCCGGCACCAGGACGCGGGCTCCGCGGACTCTCACACCCAAGACCCGTAGTTTCCTGACTATGCTGGCCTTCATCTCACCCTGGCTCATCGGCTTCTTGTGGTTCTTCATCTACCCCACGCTTTCCTCCCTTTACTATAGCCTCACTGAGTACAATATCCTCCAATCGGCCAAGTGGATAGGCCTGGAGAACTACGCGGACCTGATGCATGATCGGGCATTCTGGAACAGCCTCGGCAACACGGTCTACTACACGGTCATATCCGTCCCCCTGAACATCGTGGTTGCCTTCACCATCGCCGCCATCCTCAACCGGCCCATGCCGGCGCGGGCTCTCATGCGTACCTTGGTGTACGTGCCGGTGGTAGTGCCGATCACGGCCACGGCCATGATCTGGATGTGGCTGTTCAACGCCAACTGGGGGATGCTGAACGCCCTCCTGGACCTGGTGGGAATCAAGGGGCCGGCCTGGCTGGGAAGCCCCAGCTGGAGCAAGCCTTCCCTGATATTCATGCAGACTTGGCTGGTAGGGGGGAGTATTCTCATATATCTGGCGGCGTTGCAGGACGTGCCGCGCTCCCTCTACGAGGCCGCCGAGGTGGACGGCGCCAACGCCTTACACAAGCTTCTGAACGTGACCATACCCATGGTCACGCCCGCCTTCCTCTTCAGCCTGCTGACCGGGCTCATCGGCGCCTTCCAGGTATTTGCCACGGCCTGGATCATGACCAACGGGGGGCCGGTGAAGTCCACGGAGTTCTACGTCTATTATCTGTACATGAACGGCTTCCGGTTCTTCCGGATGGGCTACGCCTCGGCCATGGCCTGGTTGCTGTTCGGCCTGGTCCTTATAGTGTCTTTCTTCACCTTCCGGACTTCGGCTCGCTGGGTCTACTATGGCGGCCAGTCCTAGGTGGGTGGGCGCTCACTCAGTCTCATGTCGCGCGACCGAGTAGACCGCCGATGCGGCAGTCAGCACGATAGTTCGGCAAGGGGGAACACCGGTAATGGCAGAGGCTCAGTTGGCCGGTAATCGAGCCCCCGGTAGCGTCGCGAAGCGTCGGCGCCGAAGGGGCGTTATTCAGTGGGTCGGGGCCGTGATACCGGTGCTTCTGGCGTACCTGCTGGGAGCCGCTTTCTTCACGCCTTTCTTCTGGATGGTCTCCACCGCCCTGAAGTTCCCCGAGCAGACTTTCCTCACCCCTCCCAAGTGGATACCCTGGCCACCCAATTGGCAGAACTTCCCCGATGCCCTGAGCTACATTCCTTTCTGGACCTACACTCTCAACACCATGAAGATCGCGGTGCCGGCGGTGATAGGGACGATTCTGTCCTGTACTCTCGTGGCCTATGGCTTTGCCCGAATCAAAGCGCCCGGTCGTGACCTATTGTTTGGGATCTGCCTGTCCACCATGATGGTGCCCTGGGCGGTGACCATGGTCCCCATGTTCATCATGTTCAAGCAGTTGGGATGGTATGGCACCTACTTGCCCCTGATCGTGCCGCACTTCTTCGGCAGCGCCTACTACATCTTCCTGTTCCGCCAGTTCTTCATGACCATTCCCATGGAGCTATCGGATGCCGCCGTGGTGGATGGGTGCTCGCAGTTGGGGATACTGGGCCGGATCATACTGCCGTCCGCCAAACCGATCATCGTCACCGTGGCCCTCTTCACCTTCAACGGGGTCTGGAGCGACTACCTAGGGCCTCTCATTTTCATAACCCGTCGGGAGCAGTATACCCTGGCCCTGGGCCTGACCCATTTCCTCGACTTCCAGACGCCGCTCTGGAACCTGGCCATGGCGGCCACCACCGTGGCGGTCATACCGGTGTTGCTCATGTTCATGCTGGCTCAGCGCAGCTTCATCGAGGGCATCACCCTGACCGGCGTGAAGGGCTAAGATCATGCTACCCAGAGAACGAATCCTCACCGCCTGTCGTCGGGGCCGTCCGGACCGGGTGCCATACGTCTTCGGTTTCACGCCTCCCTTGCAGAAGGTGTTCGAGCGGGAGACGGGGGCCACCAATCCCGCGGACTACTTTGGGTTCGACATCCGGTCGGTGGGCCCAAAGCCCACGTGCCTTAGGCCTGACTTCCGCCATCTGTACGCCGATCTCGATCTGCCCAATAACTGCGAGTTCGACGAATGGGGAGTGGCAGAGGTCCCGCCCGAAGGCGACGACGAGGACACGCGGCACTTCCGTCACCGCATCTCCCCTCTACGGAATGCCACCAGCGTGGAGGAGGTGTTGGCCTTCCCGCTGCCCGACCTGGATGCCGAGTACCGGTACGTCGGCCTGGCCGCCGAGGTGGAAGCCATCAAGGCCCGCGGCCTGGCGGTCCAGGGAGGGCTGGGGTTCTCCACCTTCGACTATTCCTGGCTTCTGCGAGGCATTGACCGGTTCATGATGGACATGGTGGCCGATCCGGAGATGACGGCGGCGATCATGGATCGGGTGGTGGGTCTCCTTCGCCGGGTAGTGCGACGGATCGTGGCCTCAGGGGTGGACGTCATCATCTGGGGTGAGGACGTGGGCACGGAGCGGGCCATGATGATGAGCCCGGCCTCGTGGCGTCAGTGGATCAAGCCCCGGTTCCGGAGTATGATCGAGGCAGCCAAGGAGACGAATCCCGAGGTCATCACCTGGTACCATAGCTGCGGCAACATCGAGCCCATTATCCCGGATCTGATCGAGATCGGGGTGGAAGTGCTCAACCCCCTCCAGCCCGAGGCCATGGATCCGGCTCGGATCAAACAGCAGTACGGGGACCACTTGGCCTTCTGGGGCAGCGTCAGCGTTCAGCGCACCATGCCCTGGGGCAGCCCCGACGAGGTGCGGGCCGAGGTCCGAGAGAGGATCGAGACCGTGGGCCGAGGTGGTGGATTCGTGCTGGCCCCGGCGCACGTGCTGGAGCCGGAGGTGCCTTGGGGGAATGTGATGGCCTTCGTCGAGGCCGCCAGGGAGTACGGCTCCTACGGTTGATCGCACTGGCCTGACTGGGCGGTTGGCTGCCCGCATTGCCTGATCCGAACGAGACAGCATACCCGGAGTTGACCCAATGACGCCCCGAGAGAGAGTGGACCTGGTCCTGCGCGGCGAGATGCCGGACACCGTGCCCTTCACCGTGTATGAGTGCATGTTGCCCACCAGCGAGGCGGAGCGGAAGCTGCGGAACGATGGCCTCTGCATCGTGGAGCGAAGCTCGGTCTTTCGCCCCGTCTACTCGGAGGTCAAGATCGAGCGGACCAGCTACACCGCGGAGGACGGCCTGGAGCGGACGCGAACCACGGTGCAGACGCCCGAGGGCACCCTCACGGCGGTGGACCGCCCCGCCGGCTTCACCAGCTGGCACGAGACCAGGCTGTTCCAGTCCCCGGCGGACTATGAGGCCCTGGAGTGCATGATCCGAGACCGGCACTACGAGCCGCGGTACCAGGAGTTCGCCGAGCTGCAAGCCCTGATGGGCGACGATGCCTCGGTGCGGGCGGGGATCGGCTACTCGCCTCTGCAGGAGATCATCTACTCCCTCATGGGGGTCACCGAGTTCTCCATTCAGTGGGGGGAGAACCGAGAGCGAGTCATGCGCATCTATGACGCCCTGACCGAGGACCGGCGCAAGATCTACCAGGTGGTGGCGGAGTCGCCGGCGCATACGGTCAACTACGGCGGCAACGTCAGCCCGGAGGTGGTGGGGCTGGAACGTTTCGAGCGCTTGGTCATGCCCCACTACGAGGAGGCCGCCGAGGTGCTCCACCAGCACGGGAAGCTGATCGGAGTCCACTTTGACGCCAACACTCTCCTGTTTGCCCCGAGCATCGCCCGCTCGAAGCTAGACTACGTGGAAGCGTTCACTCCGCACCCCGACACCGACATGACGGTGCGGCAGGCGCGGGAGGCCTGGCCGGACAAGACCTTGTGGATCAACTATCCCTCCTCTATCCACCTCTCCGACATCGCGACCATCGAGGAGGTCACCCGGCAGATGCTGCGGGAGGCGGCGCCGGGGAACCGCTTCATTATCGGCATCACCGAGGACCTTCCCCCGGGCCGCTGGCAGGGCAACTACGAGGCCATTCTCCGGGTCTGTAACACCTACGGAAGGACGCCCATATCAGTCTGAGACGGCTGACAAGTCAGATCACAGGGGCTATACTGGGACTCAGTGACTGTTAGGAGGTCCCTTATGCCCTACGACGTTATGCTGACCAATGAGGACGCCATGGAGGACGCCGAGGTCAAGGAATACTTCCTGGACCGGGGCGGCTGGGTGGACGGAAACGCCATGATTGCTACCGACGTTCCGGACGACCTGGCGGATGCCCTTATAGAGAGGGAGTGGGCGGAGTTGGTGCTGGTGGACAGTCTCTCCGATCAGGAGGCGGCCCGGCTGGCGGGGGTGGACGTGCATTTCCTGGCCGATCCGCAAGGAGACGCCGAACAGGTGGGTGATGCCCTGGACGCCGAGGGCCGGGAATGGTCGCACTTCGGCGAGTATGGGACCGAGACGAGTCAGTGGTTGGTGGTCCGACCTACGCCGCCGGGGGTGGAATTGGTGCCCTAGGGCGAGGTCGGGGGCTCTCCAGTGCGGCGCTCCACGCGGAGAAAAAGAGAGGCTCAACCCACTGTGGGTTGAGCCTCTCTTTTTCGCCCAGGCCACCAAGAGGGCGAATACAAGATTCGCCCCTACGAGTGTTTGCCGGATACCTCGTGAGCAGCAAGGTTAGAGGCGCTTCAGGGCCTCATCGCGGGTCCGCATGGCGCGCAGGAAGTAGTGGTCCTGCTCCTCCAGACTGAACTCGGCGATGAGGTCCTCCACGGTACGATCGGGCATCTCGGAGGACACGGTATAGCGGGCCTCGCGGGTGAGGTAGCGGAAGCTGACGCCACTGCCGTACTTGGCCAGCATGGCATCCATCTTATCCCAGTTGAAATCCATGTGCAGGAGCCGTCGGTCCAGGTTGAGGCGCTCCACGCAGAGGGCCTCATAGGTGGACTCGGCGATCACCTGGCCGCCCATATCCACCACCTGCCCCAGTTCGGAGGCGATGGCGGACACCAGATAGTACCCGAACTCGAGGGCCCAGCAGCGGAGTTGCAGGCCGCCCCGGTACATGGAGGAGAAGAAGACCACCTCCGCCCCGTTTCGGGCTAGGCCCTCCATGATCGGCCGGAAGTTGAGATCGAAGCAGATGGCTATGCCCACGCGACCGAAGTCGGTCTCGAAGACGTTAGCCTCCTGACCGGGGACGATGCCGGCCTCGATCTCGCCGATGGTGGGGAACATCTTGTGATATACCCCGACCACTTCGCCTCCCCGATCCATCAGCACCGCCGAGTTGTACAGCCGGCCTTCCTTCCGCTGCACCAGCGGCCAGATCAGGTACATGTGGTTCTCTCGGGCGACTTCGGCCATGAAAGTGGTCGAGGGGCCGGCCAAGTCCTCGGCTAGGTCTGGCCAGCGTTCGGCGGGCGCTCCTAAGTGGGGGTAGATCTCAGGGAAGACCACGATATCCGCTCCCATGCGGGCCGCGCGCTGCGCAAATACCTTGGCCTGGTCCAATCTCCCTTTCTGGTCCTCGACCGGCCGCTCCGGCCGGTGCGAGACGCCGGCCACGGTGACGTAGCGGGACATGACAGCCTCCTGGCTCCTGATCTGGGTGGGGCACGACGGGGATTCTCGGTGACAGCCGAGAGGCCGTCAACCGAGGACCACACGGCTAGGCGGTATGGCAGAGGGCCTCGTCCGGGCGCCGGCCGTTCTCGATCAGGCAGAAGGGAAGCCGGCGGACGGCGAGGAGCTCCTGGATGCGGGAGGAGGGGGGCTCGCCGGTGAAGCTGCGGCGGTCCACGGACATCACCAGGAGGCGGGTGCCGCGAAGGGCGAGCGAGTGAGCGGCCGCCACCCATTCCTCTCTGTCCGAGGGGGTGATGATGACCACGGTGTCATAGCGGCGGAACTGATGGGCTTCCCGCTCGATCAAGCGCTCCAGGGGCACGCCCCCATCGGCCTCGGCCACGGCCAGGAGATCGAGGATGCGAGTCAGTTGGCGCTCCCCGCGGTCGGGCTGCATGAGGTGTCGCTTATCGGAATGGGTAAGGAACCCCACGGAGCGATCGGCTCGGAGGAAGTAGGTGGCGGTGGAGGCGGCCAGGCTGACCACGTACTCCTCCGTGGCCGGCTCTAGAAGTGGCCATTCCTCTGGGTGCAGGCGGGGGCTCTCCTCGGCGGCGACGGGTAGGAGGCCCCCTCCATGCACCGCCCGGTGCAGGTCTGCCACCACCCAGACGTCTCCCCCGGGGTTGTGCTCGAACTCCTTGGACATCAGTCGTCCCCGGCGAGCGGTGGAGAGCCAGTGGATACGGGCGAACTCGTCCCCGGGCTGGTACTCGCGCACGTTGGAGACGTCGGTGGTGGCATCCGCCGAGCGGCGGGAACGCCGGGCATCGGCTTCCAACACCCCGGTAAGCTGCTCCAGGGCCTCGAGATGGAACACTCGGGGATAGACAGTGACCGATCCCCCAGAGCCCAGGCGGCGCCGAGTGCGGAAGATGCCGAAAGGGTCCCCACCGGTGAGCCGCACCGGGCCCAGGCGGTAGCGTCCCCGTCGGAGGCAGATGGTTCTGAGGACGAATTGTCTCTCGGCCCGGGGGGGGATGTAGCTGAGCACCTGCTTCAGCCGGTGCAGGGGCATGTCGGAGCTGTCTTCCAGGACCACCCAGAGCTGAGGGAGGAAGGAGCGGTTCCGTACCTGCAGCCGCTCCACCAGGGTGTCGCCCACGTGGAGCACCCGGTGCAAGGGGTCCCGGCTGATGGCCAGGGACCACACGGCCCCGCCGCTCCAGATCAGCCCGAAGAGGATGAGCAGGCTGAAGAGATAGAGGAGGCGATAGGCTATCTCCCATCCGGAGTTGAGGGCCACGATGAGGGCCGCCACCCAGATGATGAATGGCAGGACGTTCCGCAGCTCCAGCAGGCGCTCACGGGAGCGCACGCCGGGCCTCTAGCCACATGCGGTCCAGCACGGTGCTCACGGCTCCGGGCCAGCGGATCTTGAGGAAGCCCATGGGCAGGTTCAACTCTCGTTTCTCACAGACGGTGGAGACGTTGGCCACATCCACCTGCGGCTTGAGGGCCTCGAGGAGCAGGCCCCGGCGGCGGTCATCGGCCACGGTCATGATGTCGTCAATCTGAGCCACCAGGCGTCGAGCCCGGTGAATGCGGGCCTCGACGGCATCGGCCACCGCCGGCTCCACCAGCCCAAAGCGCTGCTTGACCCGATTGAGACGGAGGCCGGCCTCGTAGGTGCTGTCCACGATCTCGTCTCGGCTCATCCACCGGGTCTCGTAGTTGAGGACGTACTTCCAGGAAGGGCTCAACAGCGCTTGGCGGTGCTCCTCGAGGGTGCGATGGAAGAGCCGGTACCCGTAGCGCTCCGGATCCTCGAAAACCGGGCTTCCCGGGTCCAGGAAGGGGGCGAGAGGGGAGAGGAAGGGAACCACCCGCGGCTTGCCGCCTTGGGAGAACCGCTCCAGGAGCCGCTCGCAGTAGTCTACCGTGCCGAGCACGGACTCCGGGGTCTGCTCCGGCAGGCCGACCATGAAGAAGACGTCGAAGCGGGCGCAGCCTTCGTCGAGGGCATCCTGGATGGTCTGCTCGGCCTCGGCGGTGCTGTAGTGCCGGCCGAAGGCTCGGCGGACTTTGTCCTCGTGGGACTCCAGCGAGATCTCCATGGTGAAATCGGGGGCCACCTCCGCCAGCTTCCGGTAGAAGTCGCGAGGGGCCGGATCGAAGATCTCCAGCATGAGGCGAATGTCGGTGGGCCCCAGGTGCTCGAAGAACCGGTCGGCGTAGTCGTCCCCGGCTTGTCGGAGGTCGCCCAAGATGAAGACGGGGGCATTGCTGAAGCGTTCGATCTTCCGCACGTCTTCCGCCAGGTCGGCCGGGCTGCGGTAAGCAGGTTTGCGCCGCCCGTAGAACTTGGCCGAGGTGAAGGCGGAGCCGCCGCAGGTGAAACAGGTGTGGCTGCACCCCTTGCAGGTGAGGGCGGTGGTGATGGGGTAGTCCATCCAGCCGAGGAAGGGAATCACCCCCTCCAGGTCCAGATGCCGGAGCACCGAGTGCATCACGTAGCCGTAGTCCAGGGCGAAGGAGCCCAGGTCCTCCGGGACGTATGAAAGCGGGTTGACATGCACCCCGGATGAGTCCTTCCAAGTGAGGTTGGGGATGTCGTGGAGGGGCAGGCCGCCCTTGATGGCCTCCATCAGCAGACGCAGAGGCTCCTCGGTGGAGTCACCTCGCAAGACGTAATCCACCTCCGGCCGCTGGATCAGCTCCTCGTGATAGTAGGTGGAGGAGAAGCCCCCAAAAAGCACCGGAGTGTCGGGATGGAGACGCTTGCAGATCTCGGCGACGGCTAGGGCGCCCTGGGCATGTGGGAGCCAGTGCAGGTCTATGCCAAAGGCCGCCGGGCGCAGCCGGGCGATGGCCTTCTCGGCGTCGAAGGACTGGCTACGCAACATTAGGTGGGCCAGGTTGACGATGCGAACCCGGTGTCCGTGTTGCTCCAGGTAGGAGGCCATGCTGGTGAACCCGATGGGGTACATCTCGAAAACGGGCATGGAGGGCACCACGTCACTGATAGGCCCGTAGAGGATGGACTCGCGACGGAAGTCGTACACGCTGGGGGCGTGCAGCAGCGCCAGGTCAAGCTGAGTCATATATGGTTTCTCGGAGGTGGATTGGGCTAGGCCGGGCGGCGGGCTTGACGGACACGAGCCCCGGGAACGGGCACGGAGTCGAGGAGTTCGTCAATGACGGCGACGGCATCCACATTCTTGATGCGCGCCGAGGGACTGATGATGAGGCGGTGCCCGAGCATGGGCCGGGCCAGGGCCTTGACGTCGTCCGGTATCACGTACTCTCGGCCATCCAGGGAGGCTCGGGCCTGGGAGCCCCGGTACAGAGCCAGCGAGCCACGAGGGCTGGCCCCTAGGTAGATGTCGGGGTGGCTGCGGGTGGCGCCCACCAAGGCCACGATGTACTCCTTGATGAGGTCGTCCACGTACATCTCGCGGATGGCCGCCTGGCCCTCGATGAGCTCCTCGACGTCCACTATCTTGTCCAGGCTCTCTATGGGATGCCGTCGCTGTTGGGAATCCAGGATGACGGCCTCCTGGCGGGGGGTGGGATAGCCCAGGCGTATCTTGAGGAGAAACCGGTCCAGCTGTGCCTCGGGAAGAGGGAAGGTGCCCTCATACTCGATGGGGTTCTGGGTAGCCAGGACCAGGAAAGGTTCGGGCATGGGGTAGGTTACCCCGTCCACCGTCACCTGCTTCTCCTCCATCGCCTCCAGCAGAGCCGACTGGGTCTTGGGGGTGGCCCGGTTGATCTCGTCGGTGAGCAGTATCTGGGTCATCACCGGGCCGGCGCGGAACTCGAACTCCTGGGTCTTCTGGTTATAGACGGAAACGCCGGTGATGTCGCTGGGGAGCATGTCGGGGGTGAACTGGATGCGCCGGAAGTCGCAGCCGATGGAGCGGGCGATGCTCTTGGCGAGCATGGTCTTGCCCACTCCGGGGACGTCCTCGATGAGAACGTGGCCCTGGCAGAGCAGGGCGATAACGGCGAGCCTCACCTCCGCGTCCTTGCCAACGATCACATTCTCGACGTTGGCGACTATCCGATCGCCCAATTCCTTGACGTCGGTCATGAGAGCTTACAACTCCTAGGCTATGGTGGGTGGTTCCTTACAGAAGCTGATTGTAACAAACCGCTGATGCCTTCACAATAAAGCCGGTTCCGTCGGTCACCGGCGACGGAACTCCTTTTCCAACTGCATGGCGCTGAGGTAGAGCATGGTGGGGCGTCCGTGGGGGCAGGTGCGCGGCGACGCGGTGCTCTCCAGGGATCGCAAGATGTCCCGCATCTCTGCCAGCTCCAGCGTCTGACCGGCGCGCACGGCGGCGTGGCAGACCAGCCTCACTAGGCTGTGCTCCAGCCATCGGTCGTCGTCCCCGGCGGCCACGGCATCGTAGATGTCCAGTAGGCTGGGCTCCAGGGATTGGCCGTTGTCGGCCAGGAGAGCGGGGACGGAACGGATGAGGAGCACGTCTCCCCCGAAGGGCTCGGCATCGAAGCCCATCTCCCGCAATCGGGGGAGGACTCGCTCTAGGGAAGCCAGGCGCTGGGACCCTAGGGAGACTGGCAGTGGGGAGATCAGACCTTGGGAGGCGAGCTTGCCCGCTGACCGGTCCGCCAGGAAGCGCTCGAAAAGGACGCGCTCGTGGGCGGCGTGTTGGTCCACCAGGTATAGCCCGTCCGGCCCCTCGGCGACGATGTAGGTCTGCTGTATCTGGCCCACCGGCCTAAGAGGGGGCAACACATTGCCGAAGGCCAGAGGTAGCTGATCCTCGGCCTCGGGCTCCCCCCCCACTGACGAGGGCGCGGCCCGCGCATGCAGGAGGGCGGAGAAGCTGCTGAGGTCGGGGGTGGCCTGGGTGGGACTCCCGAGACGCGGTACCAAGGCACTGTCGCTCACCGCCGTCCGCACCGCCCGGTAGGCGGCCTCGTAGATGGCGTCCGGTTCGGCGAAGCGGACCTCGGCCTTGGTCGGATGTACGTTCACGTCCAGTTTGGTGGGGTTGACCTCGAGCAGGAGAACGACGATAGGGTAGCGGCGCGAGGGCAGAAGGTCTCGGTAGGCATCCAGCACGGCCCGGGTGAGGATGCGGT
>JBBQIE010000003.1:0-21784 GCA_038324625.1 Anaerolineae bacterium
CCCTGGAGGACCTCGGCCTGGCCATGGCCATTCGCACTCTGGCCCTGGACGCGGCGGCCCGGATGGACCTCAACCTGGACCTTGACCTGACCGAGGTACCGCTGGAGATGCCCCCGGACCTGGAGCAATGCCTCTACCGCATCGCTCAGGAGGCCCTGGCGAACGTCCTGCATCACGCCGACGCCAGGGAAGTACAGGTGCGTCTGAGCGAGGACAAGCGGCTGGTGACTCTCACCATCACCGATGATGGTCGCGGCTTCGCGCTTGACGACGTGAACGGGGCGGAGGAGTTCGGCCTGCGGGGGATGCAGGAACGGGCCGGGCTGGTCGGCGGGGCCCTGGATGTCGCCAGTAGCCCGCGGCACGGCACCACCGTTCAACTCAAGGTGGCCATACCCGATGATTGACGTATTGGTGTGTGACGATCAGGTCATCGTCTGCGAGGGGCTGAAGCGCATCCTGGAGTCCGACCCGGACCTGCGGGTGATCGGGGCGGTCAATGACGGACAGGAGGCCCTGGACTTCGTCGCCCACCGGGCACCCGACCTTATTCTGATGGACCTAAAGATGCCAGGGATGAACGGCGTGGTGGCCACCCGCCGCATCCTACAGGCATACCCGCGGATGCGGGTCCTGGTGCTAACCACCTACGATGACGACGAGTGGATCTTCGACGCCATCCGCGCCGGTGCCTCCGGCTATCTCTTGAAGGACACCCCACCGAGGGAACTCATCGAGGCCATCAAGGGCACCGTGTCCGGCCGATCATACGTGGACCCCAACGTGACCGGGAAGCTGCTGCGGAGCCTGGCCGGCAGCGCCAAGCCCGGCTCCTCCACCACCAACTTCCACCTGAGCGCTCGTGAGCGCGAGGTGCTCCAGCTCATGGCCCAGGGCCTGACTAACGCCGACATCGCCGGCCGTCTCTACCTGACGGAAGGCACCATCCGCAACTACACCAGCGAGGTCTTTCGCAAGCTGGGGGTCTCCGACCGGACCCAGGCCGTCATAGTCGGCCTGCGGCACGGGCTGGTCAGCCTGGAGTAGCTACGCCCGCATCAGCTACCCCAACTCCGGCCACCCAATCCGCGATGGTCGCCCCGGAACCAGTTCGCTTGCGCCCACGAGCGCTCACAAAGCCCAATAGATTCTTATCGGCTTTGCGCCTTAGCGCCTTTGCGTGAGACTCTCCCCGCCCCCTTCAACCGGACGGAACTTGTAGCCATAGACGATATCACCGTCGGGCCCATGTTGATGCCACTGGCGCAGCACGCACTCCACCGGCATCCCGATCTCGACCGCCTCCGGCTCCGTGTCCGTGATCTGAGCCGTCACCAGAGGCCCTTCCTCCAGCCGCACCAAGGCCACGGCACAGGGGATGTCCTGCTCGAATCCCAGCGGCACCTTGTACATGGTAGAGTGGCTGTACACCTCCCCGCGACCGCTGAACCCCTGCTCCGCCACTTCCTCGCCGCCGCACTCCAAGCAAACGGGCCGCCGGGGGAACATGACCGAGCCGCACTTCTCGCACTTACCACCCACGAGCCGATAGCGCTCTACCCGATGTCGCCAGTCTCTCGGCAGTTGCAGTGCCATGTCAGACCGCCTCCAAGACGTGCGTGGCCACGGTGGCCCCGCTGCCCCCGATGTTCTGGATCATTCCCACTCGGGCCCCGGCTACCTGGCAGTCGCCCGCCTGGCCACGAAGCTGCAGAGCCGCCTCCACCGCCTGGTAAACGCCGGTGGCTCCCACCGGATGGCCTCGCGCCTTCAGGCCACCCATGGTGCAGATCGGGAGACGACCCCCAAGCGACAACTCCCCGTTCTTGGCCATCCGGAAGCCCTGGCCCGGCTCAGCGAACCCGGAGGCTTCCAGGGACAAGACCGCCATGATGGTGAAGGCGTCATGGAGCTCGAAGAAGTTCACCTCGTCCGGCCTCAGCCCCGCCATCTCCAGGGCCCTCCGGGACGACCCCTCGACGGCGTCCAGGTGCAGCAAGCTCCGGCGCTCTTGAAGGGCCAAGGAGTCGGTAGCCACGGCGGAGCCCGCGATCCTAACCGCCACTCGCCCCAGCCGGACGGCAGTCTCGCCGTCGGCCAGGATCACCGCCGCCGCTCCATCGGCCATGGGGGAGGAGTCCATCAAGCCGATGGGGTCGGCGATCATGGGTGAGCCCAGATAAGCCCTCTCGCTGATCTCCTTGCGATACATGGCGTTCGGGTTCCCCACCGCGTGCCGGTGGGAGTTGAGGGCGAAGGCGGCGAAGTCTTCCTTCTCGGCGCCATACTCGTGCATGTAGCGCCGCATCAGGAGGGCATTGATAGCCGGGAAAGAGAGGCCCACCGCCGCCTCGTACTCAGCGTCAGCGGCCATGGCCAGGCCGGCGGTAGTAGTGCCGTTGACGCTGTCGGTCATCTTCTCCACGCCCAACACCGCCACCACCCGGTGGGCACCGCTCCTCACCGCCAGGTACCCTTGCCGCAGAGCCATCCCCCCGGAGCCGCAAGCCGCCTCCACCGCCGTAGCCTCGATGCCCCGATAGCCGGCCCAGTCCGCCAGCAGCGCCCCTAAGTGCTGCTGGTCGCTCAAGCTGGGGGCCAGCATGTTGCCCACGTAGAGAGCGTCGGGCCCCTCCACCCCCGCCTCCCTGACGGCGGCTCGAAGAGCACGGACGCCCAGGTCCCGCAGGGACTGGGTCCAATGCTCTCCCACCGGAACCTGACCCACGCCGATGATGAAAACGTCACTGCTGTTGGGCTTTCTCGAGTTTGCCATTGCGCCTAGACCGCCAGCTTGCCGCGAAAACGGGCGTATACGGCGTAGTCTATCGGTTGCCGACGACTCACATAGCTCCGAGTGCTGGGCGCCAATCCCTTCCTCTCCTCCAGAGCCTCGGTGGCCCGCAGGCAGATGGCGTCGCTACCGGCGCCGGACCCGAAGGAGACCAGGAGCACCCGATCACCAGGGGCGATCTCATCCAGCGTTGCCGTGAGACCGAGGAGAGAGGAGCCGGCGTAGGCGTTGCCCACCTGATTGGCCAGCAGACCATGTCGCCACTGCTCCGGGGTGAATCCCAGGTCAGAGGCGGCCTTGGCCGGGAACTTGGTGTTCGGCTGGTGTACTACCACGGCGGCGAAATCGGCGGCGCTGTAACCCAGCTCTTCCATGAGGGTACGGGCCGCCGGGAGCACGTGCCCGAAGTAACCGGGCTCCCCGGTGAACCGGCCCCCATGCCGGGGATATTTCTGGCCGGCGCGGCGGAAGAAGTCCGGGGTGTCGGTGACGTAGGAAAGCGATCCCTCGATCACCGCCAGGGACTCGGCTGCCGGACCGACCACGAAGGCGGCGGCCCCGGCCCCGGCCGTGTACTCCAGCTCATCGCTGGGCCGACCCTGAGCGGTGTCCGCCCCGATGGCCATCCCGTGGCTCGCCATCCCCGATCCCACCAGGGCCATGGCCGCTTGCAGGGCCTCGGTCCCCGCCTTGCAGGCGAACTCCATAGCCGCCGCCAGCAAGTAGGGCGTCGCCCCCAGAGCCTCGGCCACGATGGTGCCGGTGGACTTCACCGCGTAGGGGTGCGACTCACTCCCCACCCACACCGCTCCCAGGTTGGCCGGGTCCACCCCGGCGCGGGCCAGGGCGTTGCCGGCCGCCTCCACCGACATGGTAACCGTGTCCTCGTCCGGGCCGGGCACGGCCTTCTCCATGACCGGCAGGTGATCTCGCCCTCCCTGCCAGACTCGGGCGACCTCGGAAGCGGGAAGGCGATAGCGAGGCACGTAGGCCCCGTAGCCCACGATCCCTACCGGTCTGTCCGTCTTCATCACCATCATATCAGGAGTCCGTCTCCTCGGATTGCCTTCTCATCGCCCCCAACAGCCAGGGGTGCCTTGCGCGTGTTTAGGGACATATGCCCCCGCTGGATGCCCTCGGTGGCCAGGGCCCACAGAGCGGCTAAGTTCTGGGCCAGCCCCACCGCCGCCATGATCTCCGCCAGCTCGGAAGCGTTAACGACGCCCATTATCTCCAGCGACAACCGGGCCGTGGGATGGACCTTGGTGGCCCCGCCCACCACCCCCACAGGCATGGGCATCTCCAAGTAGCCCTCCAAGGAGCCATCGGTGGCCCTCTCCCAGCGGGAAAGGGGCTCATAGGTGCCGGCGCGAGAGGCGTAAGCGTGGGCGCCCGCCTCCAGGGCCCGCCAATCGTTGCCGGTGGCCACTGCCACCGAGTCCACCCCATTCATGATGCCCTTGTTGTGGGTGGCGGCCCGATAGGGATCCACCGCGGCCAGGGCATAGGCTTCCACGATACCGCGGACAACCTCATCCCCCGGCCAACCCTCGGATGCCAGACACTCGGGAGCCACGGTCACCCACGCTCGGGCCAGCCGCCGGTCGGCCAGGTTGGAGAGGATGCGCAGGTTCACCCGCCCCCCGGTGAGCCCCTCAATCAGAGGAGCCAGGGCCTCCACCGTGGAATTGACGGCGTTGGCTCCCATGGCATCCAACACATCGTAGAGCAAGTGTACCACCAGCATGGGGCCGGCCGGGGTTTCGGGAAAGGCCCTGACCTCGATACCCTTGGCCCCCCCGCCGCGCTCGATGATGGCCGAACGGCGAGTGTTGGCGGCCGCGAGAATCTCGGCCTCGTGGTCCAGGACCACCGCGGCCGCGGCCTCCAGGTCCTCCAGGTCCAGCACCTGTATCTGCCCGATCATCAGACTGGAGGTGGCCTCCGCCTGGAACCCTCCACCGGCCCGAGCGGTTTTGGCCGCTTTGCCGGCCCCCGCCACCACCGAGGGCTCTTCGATGACCATGGGTACAAGCACGTCGCGACCGTTGACAATGAAGTTGGTGGCTATAGCCAGAGGCAAGCCGTAGATCCCCACCACGTTCTCGATCATCCGGTCGGCCTGCTCAAGAGACAGGGTCAGGTTGGCGGTCTCTAGGCCCTCCGTCCGGATGCCGGAGGCGTGGGCCAAGGTCCGGGCCCGCTCCCCCGGACTAAGCCTATAGAATCCTGGCAACCTCGATGTCACTATATCATCGCCTAATAAGCAGCCATATATACTACGGCTACCGCTCGCTTTGCGCCACAATAGAGTCGGCGCCCGAGAACCGAAGCCGGGCGCCGCCGCCAACCATCCGATTATAGCTCGGAAAAACTGCCAAAAACTGTCAGAGGGGGTTCACACACTCTCAGACCGGGCGGCGGGGCCGTCCGTCGGCCTCGCCGCCCACCCGAAAACACCGGATGGACTCGACTAGCGAGACACTGGGGCAAGAGCCATCGCCCCCGCTTCCTTACTCACCACACTAACCACTAGCCACTGCCACCAGTCTCCGACGCCCTAACCTCCATCTCCGCCAGGACTCGAGCCATCTCCTTCACCGCCACCCGCTGCTTCCGGTATAGGTCGGACTCGCTCACCGCCAGCTTCCTGGCAATGTCGCGGGCACGAATCCCCTGCACGTACTTCATCTCCAGCACGTTATAGAGCACCCACTCTGAGGTTATATCACGCTCCCCGGGGGGACGGAGGGTCTCGATGGCTTTCACCAAAACGTCACGCAGGGCGCGGATGGGGTTGCCCCCGTTCTCCTGGATAGCTTCCCGGACCACCCGCAGTTGCAGCAGCGGGCTCTCCCTCAGCTCCGGCCCACCCCAGTAGTGGCGCAGGGCCGACCGAACCAGGTTGGGGAACTCCGGGCTGAGGACGGGGTTGGCCAGCATGGCGCTGGCCTTGCCGTAGGAGACATCGCCCCGCCAGCGCTGCACGCTCTCGATCTCCGGCAGCAGACGGCGCAGGGCACCGAAGACTTGCCGCTGCAGGCGCATATCCTCGATGGCCGCCGAGGCCTTCTCCGCCAGCACCTCCAGCAGGCCGATGTCGTCATCGCCCATCTCCGCCGCCGGGCCGCTCTCCCTCAGACCCAGCACCCCAAGAGGCACATTCTCATCTCGGTCCAAGAGCGCCGCCAACCAATAGCCTTGGGAGGACAGGACATCCTCGGGCAGAAGACGGCGATCGGGGTCGCTATCCTGTCGCTCCCGGCTCTGCGCCTGCAGCCAGGACACCAATTCGGGGAGGGCCGGCACCTCCGGGACCATGCCCACCGCCATCAGCAGGTTCAGCTCGCCGATGTCCCCGGGCGGCAGGGAAGCGATGAACCCTCCCCGCGTCCGCAGGCCGTCGCAGGCTGAGACCAGGATGTTCTCCAGCACCTGACGAAAGTCGGTGGTAGTCAGGAGACGCCGGTCCAGCTCCCGCAGCCAGTTAACCTCGACACGGTCCTGACGATAGGCCAGTCGGTCAATCAGAGGACGGGCCAGGCTGATCAGCACCTGGATGAGCACGATGACGCCCACCACGGCGAATACTAGGAAGGCTCCTCGGCTCAGCCCGAAGACCTCGATCCGCTGCGGGACGGCCAGCATCACCATGAGGACGCATACACCCACGAAGGGCCCCCGCAGCATGTAGTCGGTGAAGGACTGTTTCACCACCCGCTCGGGGGCCAGCACCCCGTAGTAGGCCACGGTATAGGCCATGACCACCAGCATCGCCATCACCGCGGTGCTGCCCACCGCCGACAGGGCATGTACCGCCCAGGTGGCGCCTTCACCGGGTATGCCCGCCAGGATCAGGAAAGGGAATACCCCCAACGCCGGGGCCACGAACGAGGCCGCCAGATAGGTGAGGCGCCGGCGAGAAGCGCGAGTCTGGACGCTGCGCCGGGCCTCGGCGATGTTCACCGCCCCGAGAACCGTGGTGCCGGCGAAGTAGAGGGCGAACAGCCAGAAGAGGGGCCCCGCCTTCAGGTGGGCCGCCGTGCCCCCAAAGACGCCGTCCCAGACCAACAAGTCGGAGAACACGGTCAGGGCCAGCAGCACCACCCCGATCCCATATCCCACCAGCACCGCCCCAAAGCCCCCGGGGGTGCGCCGATTGACCGATCGCAGGATGGCTTGCGAGAGATGCAGATAGGCCGCCGGAACGAAGGCGATACCCAGCCACTGAAAGCGCAGCCACAAGGGAGCGTTCTCCGGACCGACCACATTCTGCACCGCCACATCTCCGGCGTACACCGCCGTCACGCAGGCCATCAGGGCGGTGAAGGCCCGCCCTACCGGGCTGTAGACGTTATGCGTCAGGATGTAGACCATGAGGGAGAACGAGGTAAGCAACACCGCCCCGGCCAGGGCCCGGTCCAGGCTCACCAGCACGGCAGCGAGGCTTATGTCTGAAAGGCTAAGTCCGGTCAGAATCACATCCTATAGGCGAACAATAGGGCGATCTCGTGCTCGGCGTAGAGGTGCTCGTTGTACCCGCAGAACTCCAGCCCTAGCTTCCGGTAGAAGCCGGCTGCTGGGCCGTTCTTGGCAGGGCAAGAGCAGAATACCGCCCGCAGACCTCGACGCCTCCCCTCTTGCACCGCCTCCCGCAGAAGGGCGGTACCCAGACCCTGCCGCCGGTGATCCCAGTCCACCACTAGGTGATCCACCCTCCCGGAATTGCCGGCCCCGTCCTCGGACATTGCCAGCCAACCGACCGTGCCCGCTTCATCCTCGGCCACCAGAAACAGATCTCCACGCTCGAATCGGGGGATCAGGTCTTCGGTCGAGGCCGGGTAGGGCACCTCCAGGGGCCGGGGGAGCCGCACCTCCGAGAGCAGCACGCTGATGGCACCGCGCTCGGATGCCTGCTGCATATTCCACACGCTCTCGCTGGTGCTGGACCCATCCAGCCGTCGGCAGGCTTCCAGGTCTCTCAAGGTAGCGGGGCGAATCACCATATCTAAGAAGTGGACCGGGTAGCAGCTATCGGCTTCAGAGGCCGAAGGCGGCCCGACGGAAGGCCCGTAACAATTCGCGGTAACGATCGCCGTGCGCCCGCATCAGCAGGCCGCGCTTCATCTCCCCCACGTGGCGGAAAACGATCCACAGGTGGTCGGCGGGGATGAGTTCTTTGGCTCTCTCCGGCCATTCCACCACCGCCACCCCCGGTCCGTCGAAACACTCGGCGGCATCGAAGCCGGGGAAGTCGTTGGCGCCGATGCGGTAGAAGTCGAGGTGGAACAGGGGTAATCCATCCGGGATCCGATACTCGTTGACGATAGTGTAGGTGGGGCTGGCCACGATCCCGTCCACGCCCATGCCGCGGCCGATGCCGGCGGCGAACCGGGTCTTGCCGCTCCCCAACGGACCCTGGAGGCAGATGACGTCGCCAGCCTGCAACAGCGCCCCCAGGCGCTCGCCCAGCCTGCCGGTCTGCGTCTCGCTATGACTGGTGAAGTCCAGATCGTCCGCGGTCAGTATCGGGCTCATTGGCTGCCCTCCGCGCCGATTATACGTCGGACCGCTTCCCCTTACAACGCGGCGTCCTTTCCGGGTGCATTTCAGACTGGGGGCGAGTCGTGTAGGGGCGTCGCGGAGCCGCGCTTTTTGCGGAGGAGCTGCGCCCTTTCACACGGGGGGAGGGGGAAGGGCGCAGCTGCGGGCTGAAAGCCCTCCGCGGCGCCCCTACCGTTGTCCGCCGCCAGCCCTCAAACTGAAATGCACCCCTCCCTTCTGGTCGCTCCGAGGTAGTGGCGATAGGCGACGAAGGCATAGTAGGCCGTGAGGAGGCTGAGGAGGAGGCCGTGCCCGCCCATCCGGTAGCCCTCCAGCTCGAAGAAGCGCCGCCGAAACTCCCGCGCCGGACGGGAGATCAATGCCCGGTGACGCCGGGGCGTGTCCTGCTGAGCCAGGGCGGCCGCCTCCAGCCGAGCATAGCGGCTCTGCTTAGTACAGAACTGCCCCACCGAGGAGTAGTTGTAGTGAACCAGGCTCTCGGCCAAGCGGCCCTCCTCGCCCTCCAGCAGGACCGTCTCATGCACCGGTCGCGAAGGGACGTACCGGGCAAAGCCCCACTTGAGCAGCCGCAGTTGATAGTCGGGATACCAGCCGGCATAGCGGGTCAAGCGGCCGAAGAGGTAGTTGTCGCGCGGCACCCACCATCCGGCCGCCGACTCCAGCACCGCCTGCCGCACCTCCCGTGCCAAAGCCGGGGTGGCCCTCTCATCGGCATCCACGAAGAACACCCAGTCGCCCCAGGCTGTCTCTAGGGCAGCGTTGCGCTGGGCGGCGAAGTTCTCGAAAGGATGCTCCAAGACCCGCGCCCCCAGCCTCTTGGCCACCGTCTGGGTGGCGTCGGTGCTCCCTTGGTCGAAGACGGTCATGCCGTCGGCCCAGAGCAGGCTCCGCAGGCAGTCAGCGATGTTGCCTTCCTCGTTCCCGGTGAGGACGACGGCCTCGATGCTGGGCATGGGCTAGAGCCCCGCCACGGCCCGGAAGACCTGCATCCGCCGGCCATATTCCTCTCGCGAGAGGCCGCCCCGGCGGAACTGCCCGACCGTGAAGGCCATCTCGCGGGCCATCGCCGTCCGCACTAGAGCCCGCACCACCCGGCGGTACAGGGGACCGTGGTGCTTCCGGAAGTACCGGTAACGGCTGCGCCAGAGCTGGACGTACATCTCCCCCTTGGCCTGCCCGGTGCTCCGCCCGGCGTGGTGCATGATCACCGCCCGCGGGTCGCTCCAGGCCTCCCACCCGGCCCGGTTCGCCCGGCGGCACCAGTCAATCTCCTCGCTATACATGAAGTAGCCCTCGCCCAGGAGCCCCACCTCCCGGATGGCCTCCGTTCGCAGGAGCATGGCCGCGCCTAGGGGATGGCCGCAGAGGTGGGGCCACGGGCGCCGCTCCTCCCGAGGATAGCGGCCGTTCAGGGCGCTCTCCACCAGCCGACCGTGCAGAGGGAAGAGGTCCAGGGCCGTCTGGGCCAGCCCCGGGAAGCGGAAGGCGGAGTGCTGGAGAGAGCCGTCCGCGTAGACCAGCCCCGGCCCAATGACCGCCGCCCGAGGCAGGGAGCGCAGGTCCTCGAGAAGCAATGACAGGACGCCGGGCCGCAACTCGGTATCGGGATTGAGGAGCAGCACCGGGGCCGCCGACATAGCCGCGCCGGGATACCCCAAGCGCCGGAGAACAGCGTTGGTCGCCCCGGCGAAGCCCAGATTGACTTCGCCTCGAGTAAGTTCGGCGTCCGGGAACTCCGCCGCCACCATATCGGCGCTGCCGTCGCTCCCGGCGTTGTCGTGTACCCAGACCCGCACTTGTAGGCCCTCATCGGCGGCGGCGGTGAAGACCGATCTCAGGCAGGAGCGCAGCAACTCCCGCACGTTGTAGCTCACCACCACCACTTCCAGGTCGGGCGCGCCCGAGAACGGCATCAGGAGCCTATGGTGATGGCGGTGGGGTTGACGTAGTCCTCGCCGGGCACGTACTCCACGTCCTCGTGGATCAGCCCGGCCCAGAAGTGCGGCTGCCGCCGGGGCGGCGCCTCCACCATTCGGATACCCCCAGTCACCGTCACCGTCTGACCGGGCATCAGGTAGGGATACTCCCGGCCCTCAAAGGCCATCATGGTCAGTTCCGCCGTGGGGCCCAGCTGCCAGCGGTAGGGATAGGCCTGTCCGGCGCTGTTCCCCTCGTAGTTGATACCGATGCGAAACACGCCCGGGCTCTGATGGAAGCCCAGGGTGTCGTAGTTCTCGGTGTTGTCGTAGACCGTCCCCGGCTCCGGGCCCATGGTGCGAATGGGGACGCTGCCGATGTTCTCCACCGTCAAGGTGAAGTAGAGCACCTCACCCAAGGGAACGACGGTCGAACTCCACGCCACTCCCATCCCTTCCCCGGACTTGACGATGGTGGCCCGCGGCACTCCCCCGCTCTCGATCTGAAGCTCGGCCTCGGCCTGGTCCCGGTTGCCGACGGCGTCCTCCACCATCAGCTCCACCCGGTAGGTCCCCGCCGGCGGGGGATCGGCGCCCATGTCAATGCCGCCGTCGTAATCGTGCTCGTGACGACCGGCGGCCCCCAGCTCCCGGAGCTTGTCCTCAGGCACCGGATAGCGGGTGCCGTCCGGCCCCACCAGGGCCAAACTCACCCGCTCGACGTCCTTGGACAGGTCGTAGGTGATCCGCACCCGGTCCGCCAGGCCATCCCGGTCGGGGGTGAAGCTCTCCGGGTAGATCGTCAACCCCACGATCCGCGGGTAGTCGGTGTCGGCCTCTTCGATAGTCAGGTGTACTTCGGCGACCGCTTCCGGGCCTCCGCCCTCCGTGGGCACGGCCCGGGCCACCAAGCGATAGTCTCCGTCGGGAAGCACCCGCCCGTCCACCACCCCGCTGAAGTCCACCGAGTAGTCGCCGGGGGAGCGGATGGCCTGGTCGCGGAAGTAATGCTCTTGCCCGTCCGAGCCGATCAGCAGAATGGAGACCGACGCAGTCCGCCGCAAGGAGTAGGATAGGCGGGTGGCGTCCGTCACCCCATCGGCGTTGGGGGTGATGGTCCCCGGCTCTGCCGTGAACGAGGTCAGCACCGCCTCGTTGGCGCAGCCGGATAGGAGCGCTGCCGCCAGAACGCTGAGAACGAGCAGCGATAGGGCTCGAACCGACCTGACAACTGGGGTTAGGTACATGGAGGCAATCTTAGCCAGAGAGGCAATCTCTGGCCAATCAGGAGCCGATGGCCGGCTGCTCATGACGTGTCTGCTGCAACAGCCGTAGGGGCGAATCTCGTATTCGCCCTCCTGGAACCCAGGGCGAACACGAGGTTCGCCCCTACGGATCACGGTCATGGGCCCTGAACATGCCGCGGGCCGGCATGCAGTTGTCTGCTTGACCGGCCATCGGCCCCACTCACGACCCTACTTGAGGGCGAAGATGCGGTCCATGGCCGTGGCGGTATCGTACACCGACTCCACCGGGAAGTGCTGCAACAGCCCCACCTCAGCAGTGACCCAGCCGTCGTAGCCGATGCTACGCAGGGAGTGCATCAGCTTGGGCCAGTCCAGGTCGCCGTGAAGCAGTTGGGTGAAACCCCTGCCGGTGCCCACGTCAATCTTGAAGTCCTTGATATGCACCCGAGCGATGCGCGGGCCCAGGATCTCAACCCAGTGGTGCGGATATCCCCAGATGAGCATATTGCCGGCGTCGAAGTAGACCTTCACGGCCGGGCTCTCTACCTCGTCCACGAAGCGAGCAAACTCGATGGGGCTAAGGAGGAACTTGTTCCACACGTTCTCCACCCCGATGACGACTCCCAGCTTCTCCGCCTCCGGCCCCAGCTCCTGCAGGGCTTCCTTGGCCCGGTCGTAACAGTGGTCGTAGCGGACGGCGTCGTTCACCCAGTGCGGCACCAGCAACAGCACCCCGGCCTCGAGGGCGGCGGTGAAGTGCATCGCCCTCCGGATAGCGTCCTTGCCCTTGGCCCGTTCCGCCGGATCGTCGGAGACGATAGGATGCACCCTCACCGACACCCCACCCCCCATGAGACTGCAGATCTCCAGACCCCGGTCCTTGGCCAGGCGCACCGCCTTGGCCAGGTCGGCATCGGTAGAATCGGCATTCACCAGATCGCCGCTGCCGGCGTCGGCAATCCGCGGCTCGATGCCGTCGAAGCCGGCCTTGGCGGCCAGGTCCATTCGCTCCTCGATACTGAGCGCCGGCGGCAACCCACCCCAACACATGCCCTTCTTCATCACATAACCTCCCCATAGATGCCGGCGCATGGTAGCACGGCGTCCCAAGTGGCTCAAGCACCGCCGCCCCTATCAGAACCGACGCCCGATCAGGCTCCCCAGCCATACGCCACAGACACCGGCGCCCAGGCCCAAGACCAGGTTCAGGCCGGCGAGGTGCCAGCGATTGGAGGCCACGAAGGCCCACGTCTCCACCCCGAAAGTCGAGAAGGTGGTGAACGATCCCAGAAAGCCGACGGTCAGGAAGAGCCGGGCTTCCGGTGAGAGTCGGACCTGCGCCGAGCCGGCGGTAACCAGGATGGTGAGGGCCAGAGTGCCGACGAGGTTCACTAACAGAGTGCCGAGAGGGAGGAGGGGAGCCAGCCGCTGCTCCAGCCACAGGGCCAACAGGTAGCGGGCATTCGCCCCCAATACCGCGCCGATACTCACCGCGAGAAGCTGATTGGTCACCGAGTCCTCCAGATGGCCACCGGTCCGGGCACACAAAAAGCCCCTACCCGCAACCCATGTTGTTGGTAGAGGCCATCAGCCGGAGGATCCGGCGGTTCTCCCCGCGTCTCGGAGGGCGAGCCTCATCGCCGGGGGCAGTATACCACCGGAAGCCATCGCTGGCACCATTATCCTGAACGCCTGTCGCCCAACCGGGACCATGTTCGCCGCCGAGGCTCTGGCTGGCAGTCGTATTCTGCCCGGCCTCAGCGGTTCCCCTCGACCGGTGCGGGACAGGCGGACCGTAGTACCAACCAACCGACGATCCCGCTGAATAGCGAGGCAATGAGAATGCCTACCTTGGCGATATCCAGGAATCCCGGATCGTAGAAGGACAGGCCGGCGACGAACAGAGACATGGTGAAGCCGATACCCATTAGGATGGCGACCCCATAGACCTGCTTCCAGGTTGCGCCCTCAGGCAAATTGGCCAGTCCGGTTCGAACGGCCAGAAAGGAAAACAGCAACACCCCTACCTGCTTGCCGAGTACCAAACCAGCCACAATGCCCAGACTAATGGGATGAGTGACAGCCCCCAGGCCAGTCGCCCTCAAGTCTACGCCGGCGTTTGCCAGAGCGAAGAGAGGCACTACCGCGAATGTGACCCACGGGTGCAGAGCATGCTCAATGCGTTGGAGAGGAGTCTCTGCTTGGTTAGCGGCCGTCTCGAGGTCCTGCAGGGCCGCCTGCTGGCCCCTATTGGTGAGCACATCGCCGCCGAGCTCGCAGGCATTCTCGTAATCTCCCACTATCGTTCGGCAGCGAACCAAGAACTCCTGAGGGTCTATACGCGCCTTGGCCGGTATGGTCATGGCCACCAGCACCCCTGCTACGGTAGCGTGTACCCCGGAGCGCAGGAAGGCAAGCCACACGAGGAATCCCAGGAGAGCATAGACGAGGGGGTGTCGCACTCCTACCCGGTTGGCGACCACCAGCCCCAGCAGGAAGAGTATCCCGAAGGCCAGGGCCGGCCAGGATATCCCGGCGGTGTAGAATAAGGCGATAACCAGAACCGCCCCGATATCGTCCGCTATGGCGGCGGCGGTGAGGAATACCTTGAGGTGCAGACCTACGCGCTTGCCGAGCAGGGCTAGGATGCCGAGGCTGAAAGCTATGTCGGTGGCCATCGGGACGCCCCACCCGCGCTCTCCGCTGCCTCCGCTGTTGAAGACAAGGTAGAAACCGGCAGGAACCAACATGCCACCGACCGCGGCCAGCACCGGCAACGACGCCTTTCGAACCGAGGCCAGCTCGCCGACCAGTATTTCCCTTTTCACCTCCAGGCCTATGACGAGGAAGAAAACGGCCATCAGGCCGTCGTTGATCCAGTACAACACGGATTTCGAGAGGCCATACTCGCCAAGGCTAATGGAAAACGGCAGGCTCCAGAATCTGAAGTAGGAGTCCGACCACGGAGAATTGGCCCAGACCAGAGCCACCACGGTGGCGACTATCAGCAGAATGCCGCTGGACGCTTCCTTGCCGGCAAACTCCTGAAACGGCTTCATCATCCGCTCGATAGGAGGCTCGCCGCGGATCTCATCCGAGACCATCGTAGTAGCCATATTCCCTCAGCCAAGATCACGCTCGCCGGACTATTGAGCGAGTACCGGATGGAATAACGCCCTTACTCATCAGGCGGATTCTGAGTATATCCGAACCAGCGCGAGCGAAACAGCCCACTTGTCGCCGGCACCGCGAATCTGGTGGAATGGAACAGGTGTGCTATATAATCGCCTTCGTTGTGCCCCTCGCGCCAGCCCAATTCACCTTTACGGACGTGGCCATGTACCAGGATCGGATCGTCATCCGTGGAGCCCGGCACCACAATCTCAAGAACATAGACCTGGTCCTCCCCCGCAACTGCCTCATCGTTTTCACCGGGGTCTCCGGATCGGGGAAGTCCTCTCTCGCCTTCGACACCCTCTACGCCGAGGGCCAGCGCCGATACGTGCAGTCTCTCTCCGCCTACGCCCGCCAGTTCCTGGGCATGATGGACAAGCCGGAGGTGGACTTCATCGGGGGCCTTTCCCCTGCCATCGCCATCGAGCAGAAGGCGGTGAGCAAGAACCCCCGCTCTACCGTGGCCACCGTCACCGAGGTCTACGACTACCTGCGGGTGCTCTTCGCCCGCACCGGCACCCCCCACTGCTACCAGTGCGGCCGGGAGGTGAGCGCCCAGACCGTCCAGCAGATGGTGGACACCGTCCTTGCCCTGGAACCGGACACCCGCATGCAGGTCCTGGCCCCCATCGCCCGCAACCGCAAGGGCACCTTCGCCGAGTCCTTCACCTCCCTCCGGGAGCAGGGCTACAGCCGAGCCCGGGTGGACGGCGAAAGCGTGGATCTGGTCGAGGGCCTCTCGCTGGACAAGAACATCCGTCACAACATAGAGGTGGTGGTGGACCGGTTGGCGGTGGAGCGCAGCGACGAGTTTCGCCTCCGCCTCACCGACTCGGTCGAGACGGCTCTCGATCTCTCCGACGGCATGATCGTGCTGGACCTCCAGGAGGGCGGCGACCTGCTCCTGAGCAGCGACTACGCCTGCCCCCACTGCGGCCTCAGCTTCCCTCGCCTGACCCCGGCCATGTTCTCCTTCAACAGCCCCCTCGGCATGTGCCCGGACTGCAACGGCCTCGGGTACAAGACCGAGTTCGACCCCCGGAAGTTCGTGGATGATAGCCTCACCCTCCGAGAGGGTGCCGTCCGCCCCTGGGGGGCCCTCAAGGAGAAGCGCGGCTGGCGATACCGGGCCGCCGTCCAGCTGGCCGAGGCCTACCAGGCCGATCTGGACACCCGCTGGACCGACCTGCCTCGGGAGTTGCGCCGGGCCATCCTCCACGGCGGGGACGGCATCCGCATCCGCCACGAGTGGTCCGGCGAGCATGGCGCCGGCACCGGCGAATGGGAGTTCGAGGGGGTCATCGCCTCCTACGAACGCCGTTACCGGCAGACCAAGTCCGAGAACATGCGTCGCTACTACGGCTCCTTCATGGGCCGGCAGACCTGCCCCACCTGCGAGGGCAAGCGCCTGCGCCCGGAGAGCTCGGCAGTGACGGTGCGGGACCAGTCCATCTCTGACGTCACCCACATGACCGTGGCCGGAGCCCTGGGCTGGATCGAGGGCCTGAATCTCACCGGGGAGCAGGCGGAGATCGGCGGCGAAGTCCTCAAGGAGGTCCAGTTGCGGCTGGAGTTCCTCCTGAACGTGGGCCTGCACTACTTGACCCTGGATCGCCTGGCGCCCTCGCTCTCCGGCGGCGAGGGCCAGCGCATACGCTTGGCCAGCCAGATCGGCTCCGGGCTGGTGGGGGTACTGTACATCCTCGACGAGCCCAGTATCGGCCTCCATCAGCGGGACAACCGCCGTCTGCTCGACACTCTGGAGCAGTTGCGCGACCTAGGCAACACCGTGATCGTGGTCGAGCACGACATGGAGACCATCCAGTCCGCCGATCACATCGTGGACCTGGGGCCCGGCGCCGGGCTTCGAGGGGGAGAGGTGGTCGCCGCCGGCCCCCCGGCTCTGATCGCCCGCACCCCCGAGTCCCTGACCGGCCAATACATGCGCGGCGATCTGCGGGTCACCTCGCCCAATGGGCGTCGCCCGGTGAGTGACGAGGCCCTTCGCCTGACCGGGGTTCGACATCACAACCTCAAGCGGATTGACGTCCGCTTCCCCTTGGCCAACTTCATCTGTGTCACCGGCGTCTCCGGCTCGGGGAAGTCCTCCCTGGTGAGCGAGACCCTCTACCCGGCCCTGAACAATCGCCTGCACAACGCCCGCAAGCGGGAGGGGCGGCACTCCGGCATCGAGGGCCTGGAGCACGTGGACAAGGTCATCAACATCACCCAGGACCCCATCGGCCGCACCCCTCGCTCCAATCCGGCCACCTACGCCGGCGCCTTCGACTACGTGCGCAAGCTGTTCTCCGAGCTGCCCGAGTCCAAGGCCCGGGGCTACAAGCCCGGTCGCTTCTCCTTCAACGTCAAGGGGGGGCGTTGCGAGGAGTGCGAGGGCTACGGCACCAAGCGCGTCTCCATGCACTTCCTCCCGGACGTTTGGGTCACCTGCGGCGCCTGCAAGGGAGCCCGCTTCAACCGGGAGACCCTCCAGATCCGCTACCGGGGCAAGAGCATCGCCGACGTCCTGAACCTGGAAGTGGCCGAGGCTCTGGAGTTCTTCGCCAACCACAAGCCCCTGGTGCGTGTTCTGGAGACCCTGCGGGACGTGGGGATGGATTACGTCAAGCTGGGCCAGCCGGCTACTACCCTGTCGGGGGGAGAGGCGCAGCGCATCAAGCTGGCCAAGGAACTAGGCCGGGTGGCCACCGGCCGCACCGTCTACATCCTGGACGAGCCCACCACCGGTCTGCACTTCGCCGACATACAGAAGCTGCTCAACGTCCTACACCGGCTGGTGGACGCCGGCAACACCGTAGTGGTGATCGAGCACAACCTCGACGTCATCAAGACCGCCGACTACGTCATTGACCTGGGCCCCGAGGGCGGCGACGATGGGGGCCGCATCGTGGTCGAGGGCACCCCGGAGCAGGTGGCCGAGGAGGAGAGTTCCTTCACCGGACACTACCTGCGGGACCTGCTGGCCGAGGAAGCGGAAGTAGAGTCAGCGCCCGAGCGAGAGCCGGAGGGCGTTGCGGTCGGGTAGGCCGGCGCTCCTCATCCGGGCCTGGGTGTCGGCCACCGGATACTCCACCCGTCGCACCTCCACCCTGCCTGATTCGGGGTCCAGTAGAGCGTAGGAAGCACGCCGGTCCCCGTCGCGGGGCTGGCCCACGCTTCCCGGGTTGAGCATCGCCTTCCGGTCGTCCAGCACGATGGCGCTTCGCTCGCCTCTCATGTGGGCGGTTCGGGTGCGACTGAGGATTCCCTTGGACTCCGTGTACATCACCGGGGTGTGAGTATGCCCGACCAGGCAATAGCGGGTGGGCTGAAGGGCCAGGTTCTCGGCGGCTACGCGGGTGTTGTCCACGTACTCCCAGATGGGCGAGCGCACGCTCCCATGGACGAGGCAGAACTCCCCCCTCTCCTGCTGGAGGGCTAGCCCCTCCAAGAAGCGGCGGTTCTCCCCCTTCAACTGCCGGGCGGTCCACTCGCCGGCGGCGCGAGCGCCGGGGTTGAAGTCCTCCAAGTCCACCTTTCCCACCGCCGCCCAGTCATGGTTGCCGGCGATCGCCAGATGAGGCCACTCCCTCAAGAGAGCGATGCACTCGTTGGGGTCCGGCCCATAGCCGACCAGATCCCCCAGGCACCAGATCTCCTCGAAGGGCGCGGCGTCGCGGAGCACCGCTTGGAAAGCGGCCAGGTTGGCGTGTACGTCCGCGATCACCAGGCAGCGCACGATCGCCTCGCGCCCCAACTTATTCGCGCGCTCGGTCCCCCTCGTCCAGCGCTCTCATCCGCGAGCATAGGCCCCTTCCTGGGCTCGACCCCCTCGTTCTCAGGCCGCCGAGAACACCGGAGCCATTCTCGGCGCTGAAGTGGCGGTCTCACCCTGGTATAGGGGCATGATAGCATCGGCAGCGGCCCGCGCCAACGGACCGTGGCGATCAACTGATCGGCTGTAGGGATCGGGCCCGCTCCCGCCGCTTGAGTTTGGCCAGCGGACGTCCGCGGGTACTCCGGCCCATCACCGGCAGATCATCACCGGCTATCACCTCCGCCGTGCCCTTCTCTCCCGCCAGGAGCAGGTTTTCCCCCTTCGAGACCGTTACCCCGGCCACCAGCTCCCCCACTGAACCTCCGGCGGCCAGGGCCATTATGCCCGCTCCCCCGCGGTTCTGGGTGCGCCAGCCGCGTAGCGTCACCTTCTTCATGTAACCCTCGGCACTGAGCAGGGCCAGGTGCTGGCCCTCCATCCGCGTCGCCCCCACCACCCTCTCGCCATCGCCCAGTCGCATCCCGGCCACGCCGCCAGCCGGCAGTCCCATCACCCGGGCTTGGGCCGCCTCGAAGGCAATGGCCTGGCCCGCCGAGGATAGCAGGATCACCGAGTCCTCCTCCCCCGCTAAGACCCCCGCCACCAGGCGGTCGCCGTCGTCCAGTCGGATCACCGGCGTCCAGGCTGAGTTCACCGCCGCCCACTCCACCCGCTTGACCTTGCCCTGAGCGGTGGCTAGGAGCAGGGGCGTCTCTCCGCTCTCAGCCGCCAGGGGCACCAGGGCCACAATCGAGCTACCGCTCCCTCCCACGCCGTCGCTCACGGGAGGCGAATCACCCGGTGCCCCCGCGGGCAGGCGATGTACCGGCAGCACCATCATATTCCCCGCCTCGGTCAACAACCCCACCCGATCCTTGAGGTTGGCCCGGCACACCAGGGTCACTCCTGCCGGCAGCCGCGGCTTGCGGGCCGGCACCTGGTAGGACAGCCGGTTTCCCGCGTCTCCCAGGATCAGCACTTCCTGGTCCGGCAGCAGGTCCGCCGCCGTGAGCACCTGGTTGTCAGGGGACTCGAGGACGATCTGGGTCCGTCGCTGATCCCCGAATTCCTTCTTCAGGGCCAGGACCTCCTCCTTGATGCGCGACCGCATCTTGGAGGGATCGGCCAACAGCTCCTCCAGGTCGGCGATGGTCAGGAGACACTCCTCGTGCTCATCCTCCAGGCGTCGCCGCTCCATTGAGGCCAGCCGCCGCAGTTGCATCTCTAGGATGGCCTGGGCCTGACGCTCGGAGAGGCTGAACCGGCGCCGGAGGTTGTTGCGGGCGGTATCGGCGTTGCGGGATCGGCGAATGGTGTCAATCACCTCGTCAATGTTGTCTAGGGCCACCAGCAGCCCCGCCAACACGTGCTCCCGGTCCCGTGCCCGCGCCAGATCGTACTCACTCCTCCGGCGGGTGACCGTCAGCCGGTGCTCGACGTATTCCGTGAGCAATCGCTTCAGGGAACAAGTCCGCGGCTCGCCCCCCACCAGGGCCAGGAGGATGATGCTGAAGGTGCTCTCCATCGGGGTCAGGCGATAGAGATTGGCCAGCACCTCACGGTCATCGGCCCCCCGGCCGGTCTCGATCACCAGGCGCATCCCCTCGCGATCCGACTCGTCCCTGACGTCGGTCACCCCCTCGAGCCTCTCCGACCGCACCAGATCGGCGATGCGCTCGATCAGCCGGGATTTGTTGACCTGATAGGGCAACTCGCTGACGATGATCTTGCCGGCGCCCCGTGCCCCCTCCTCCAACGACACCTTGGCCCGCAACCGCACCTGCCCTCGGCCGGTGGCGTAGGCTCGTAGCAGAGGATTGTCGCCCTCGGCGCTGGTGGCCCCGGCATAGAGAATGCCTCCGGTGGGAAAGTCGGGCCCGGCGATGAAGCGCATCAGGTCCTCGACATCCACCTCGTCCACCCGGTCATACTGATCGAGCAGATAGACCAGGGCGTCGCACACCTCACTCAGGTTATGCGGTGGGATATTGGTGGACATCCCTACGGCAATGCCCGAGGAACCGTTCACCAAGAGGTTGGGCAGCCGCGCCGGCAAGACCTCCGGCTCCTGGAGGGACTCATCGAAGTTGGGGCTGTAGTCCACCGTGTCCCGGTCAATGTCCAGGAGCAGCTCCCGGGCGGTGGCGGCCAGACGGGCCTCGGTGTACCGGGTGGCGGCGGCCCCGTCCCCATCAATGGAGCCGAAGTTCCCCTGACCATCCACCAGCGGGTAGCGCAGGGAGAAGTCCTGGGCCATCCGCACCATGGCCTCATAGACGGCCGTCTCCCCGTGGGGGTGGTACTTGCCCAGGACCTCGCCCACGATGCGGGCGCTCTTGCGGAAGGGGGTATCATGCCACAGGCCCATGTCGCCCATGGCATAGATGATTCGTCGCTGCACCGGCTTGAGGCCGTCGCGGGCATCAGGCAGAGCCCGAGAGACGATGACGCTCATGGCGTAGTCCAAGTAGGACTGCCGCATCTCTTTCTCGATCTCCACCGGCGTCACGCGTTCCGCCACTCTCGCTCTCCTTCAGAACATATGTTCTAATCTTAGCACCAATCCCGGAAACAAGACAGCGACGGCCCTGCGACCGTCGCCGTTGGAACCTGCAAAAACCGAGCCGACCGCTACATCTCCCCTACCCTGGAGCGCAAGTAGGCCTCGATGAACCGGTCAATGTCGCCCTCCAGCACCCGGGTGGCGTCCCCGGTCTCCTCGTCGGTACGGTGATCCTTGACCATCTGATAGGGATGGAGCACGTAGGAGCGAATCTGGTTGCCCCAGCCGGCATCAACGTGCTCGCCCTTCAAGCGGGCCAGTTCCTCCTCTTGCTTGCGCAACTCGATGTCGTAGAGGCGGGCCCGCAGCACCCGCAGGGCCATCTCCCGGTTCTGGGTCTGGCTCCGCTCGTTCTGGCACTGCACCACCATCCCCGTGGGCAGGTGGGTAAGCCTCACGGCAGTGGAGTTCTTCTGCACGTTCTGCCCACCTGCACCCGCCGACCGGAAAACATCCACCCGGACGTCATCCGGGCCGATCTCAATCTCGATGTCCCGATCCACCGCCGGCATGACCTCGGCCAGGGCGAAGGAGGTATGCCGCCGATGCGCCGAGTCGAACGGGGAAAGCCGGACCAGCCGGTGGACCCCTCGCTCCGCCCTCAGGAGGCCGTAGGCGTTCCGGCCCGAGACCTGGAAGGTGACGCTCTTGGTCCCCGCCTCTTCACCGGGAGACAGGTCCAGGATCTCGGTCTCGAAGCCTTTGCTC
>JBBQIE010000004.1:5000-19357 GCA_038324625.1 Anaerolineae bacterium
TAGGGCTAGCCTCGAGTGTTTAGTGACGGAGGTAGAGCACTGGATTGGTCAGGGGGCGCAAGCTTACCGATCCAAACCAAACTCCGAATGCCGTTACTTGAGAACTCGGGAGTTGGACTACGTGAGATGAGTTTCGTAGTCGAGATGGAAACAGCCCAGACCACCGGCTAAGGTCCCTAAATTCAGGCTAAGTGGTAAAGGATGTGGGGTTACTCGGACAGCCAGGAGGTTGGCTTAGAAGCAGCCATCCTTTAAAGAAAGCGTAATAGCTCACTGGTCAAGTGATCCTGCGCCGAAAATGTAACGGGGCTCAAGCCTGATACCGAAGCCGTGGGCCTGTCGCTTAGGCGATGGGCAGTAGGGGAGCGTTCCGCAAGCTGAGAAGGTAGACCGTGAGGACTGCTGGAGCGTGCGGAAGTGAGAATGCCGGCATGAGTAGCGTAAAACACGTGAGAACCGTGTTCGCCGTAAGCCTAAGGGTTCCGACGGAAGGTCAATCCGCGTCGGGTTAGTCGGACCTAAGCCGAGGACGAAAGTCGTAGGCGATGGACAACAGGTTAATATTCCTGTACCACGTAGAGTTGTTTGAGCGATGGGGTGACGCGGAAGGGTAGGTCAGCCTCTTATCGGATTGAGGTCCAAGCTCGTAGGGAAATGACGGTGGTAGGTAAATCCGCCACCCGATCCTGAGGAGTGATGGCGGGCCGAAAGGCCGGAAGTGATTGAGCCCATGCCGCCGAGAAAAGCCTCTAGTGAGACTCGCGTGACCGTACCGCAAACCGACACTGGTAGGCGGGTAGAGCATACCAAGGCGAACGGGAGAACCCTCGTTAAGGAACTAGGCAACTTGACTCCGTAACTTCGGGAGAAGGAGTGCCTGGCCGGGTGTAGCACCTAGCGTGTGAAGCTCGGCTTGGTCGCAGAGAAACGGCCCTGGCGACTGTTTACCAAAACCACAGGTCTCTGCTAAAGCGAAAGCTGAAGTATAGGGGCTGACGCCTGCCCAGTGCCGGAAGGTTAAGGGGAGAGGTTAGCCGTAAGGCGAAGCTTTGAACCGAAGCCCCGGTGAACGGCGGCCGTAACTATAACGGTCCTAAGGTAGTAATGCTGCCTGCCTTGATGGTAACATTGAGGGCAATACCTGGCTGTATGCGGGAAACCCCTAAGAGCCCCACCTACTCGAGCACCATAGGTGTCTCAGTAAGAATGGTTGGGGATTGGGCAATCCGCAGGAAACCGCCGAGAGGCGGGATCCTCAGAGACTATACGCCGGGTGTCCAGTTGGAGACGTAACGAGATGGATCTCTCCCCCGATTGGGTAGTTGGGTTCGTTGATGGAGAGGGCTGCTTCTATGTAGGCATAAACCCTCACCCGGAGATGAGCATCGGCTACCAAGTACTGCCCGAATTCCGGGTGGTGCAGCACGAGCGAGACATGGTTGTACTCTACGCTCTGAAGCGGTTCTTCCGCGGAGGGGTAGTAAGAAGAAACCACGGTGACCGCTACGAGCTGCGAGTGCGTAAGCTCAGCGCCTTAGCTGATGTGGTCCGGTTCTTCGAGGATCATCCGCTGAAAACCAAGAAGCGGGTGGACTTCATGAAGTTCCGGCAGATCATCAGGCTAATGCAGGAGGGAGCGCACTTGACCACTGAGGGACTGGAGCAGATCGTAGTCATAGCGACGGCGATGAATCGGGGAGAGAAAGATACGGCGGAAGTACTGGCCGCGCTACGCGCAACTGGATGAAGAGATAGTCCACCTCCGCTCGGAAACGGCGGGGATAGGTGAGCGAAATTCCTTGTCGGGTAAGTTCCGACCCGCACGAATGGCGTAACGACTGGGGCAGTGTCTCAACGAGGGACCCGGCGAAATTGAAGTAGGCGTGAAGATGCGCCAAACCCGCAGCGGGACAAAAAGACCCCGTGGAGCTTTACTGCAACCTGATATTGAGCTAGGGCTTGGTCTGTAGAGAATAGGTGGGAGGCTGAGAAGCCGGGGCGCCAGCTTCGGCGGAGCCGCCGTTGGAATACCACCCTGACCAAGTCTTGGCCCTAACCTGCACCGTAATCCGGTGTGGAGACAGTGTCAGGCGGGCAGTTTGACTGGGGCGGTCGCCTCCCAAAAGGTAACGGAGGCGCCCAAAGGTTCCCTCAGGCTGAATGGAAACCAGCCGTTGAGTGTAAAGGCACAAGGGAGCTTGACTGCAAGGCCTACAAGCCGAGCAGAGACGAAAGTCGGGCTTAGTGATCCTACGGCTCTGTGTGGAAAGGCCGTGGCTTACCGGATAAAAGTTACCCCGGGGATAACAGGCTAGTGTGGCCCAAGAGTTCACATCGACGGCTACGCTCGGCACCTCGATGTCGGCTCGTCACATCCTGGGGCGGGAGTACGTCCCAAGGGTTGGGCTGTTCGCCCATTAAAGTGGTACGCGAGCTGGGTTCAGACCGTCGTGAGACAGGTCGGTCTCTATCCGCTGTGGGCGTAGGGGATTTGAGGAGAGCTGCTCCTAGTACGAGAGGACCGGAGCGGACAGACCTCTAGTGTGCCAGTTGTTCCGCCAGGAGCATCGCTGGGTAGCTACGTCTGGCAGAGATAACCGCTGAAAGCATCTAAGTGGGAAGCTCGCTCCAAGATAAGATCCCCCACCAGGACAACTGGGTAAGGCCGCAGGAAGACTACCTGCTTGATAGGCGGCGTGTGTAAGCGCAGCAATGCGTTCAGCTAAGCCGTACTAATGGCCGAGGGCTTGAACAACTACACATTCATCTGTGATCGCTAAGCATCCTGTTCAGTACTTAGGGTTCCAACTGGAATCTTAGTACCTTACAAGTCAAAGAAGACCCTTTGGTGACCAAAGCGGAGGGGAAACACCCTGCTCCATTCCGAACCAGGCAGTTAAGCCCTCCAGCGCTGATGGTACTTCCCGGGTAACTGGGTGGGAGAGTAGGTCATTGCCAAGGGGTCTTTTTTGGGTTTAAGGAACTTTTCGCCTCGCTTCGACTACCCCGACGTGCTTACCCCTCTTTGACGGTGGCCCGCAATACCCCTAGCATGTCCCCAGTGTTTCCCCACTGGGTTCGGCCACGGCCATACGGCCGGGGGCGACACCGGGCAGGTACACCACACACCGCATCGGGGGGTTGTACGGAGATGGCAAGGGTCTTGGCATGTTTCTGGTTCGACGTTGAGGATTACGTGACCCCGGAGAGCGACGATGCCCTCAAGTCGCTCCTCGATATCTTCACGGAGCGCCGGGCGCGTGGCACCTGGAAGGTGGTGGGGGAGAAGTACCGGGTGCTCCGGGAGCGGGGGCGGGCCGACATCGTCGAGGCTTTGCACTCGCAGGACGTCGGCTACCACACCGATAACCATAGTCGGCACCCGACCATATCGGCCTACACTCGGGGGTTGGGCTGGGATGCCGGCGTGCGCGAGTTCGAGGCCAGGGAGCGCCCGGGATTCGAGGAACTCACCGCTGAGTTCGGGCCCATGTCCTGCTACGGTCAGCCGGGCGGGGCCTGGGCCCCGCAGGCCTTCCCGGTGTTGGGGGAATGGGGCATCCCCATGTACCTGGATGAGGGCCGCAACGTGGGCCTGGATCATCAGTCCTTCTGGTTTCAGAACATCCTTACCGCCTTCAACCTCCAGGAGAACTGCCTGCGAGTCAGCCTTCGAGCTTCCGATCGCCCCCAGGCTCTGGAGCAGGCGAAGCGGGCTTTCGACGCGACGGCCGATAGACTCGCTGCCGGCGATGGCGGCCTGATCAGCATCTACTACCACCCCTGCGAGTTCTCCACCTCGGAGTTCTGGGACGGGGTCAACTTCGGCAATGGACGCCTCACCCCGAGGGCGGAATGGCGAGGAGCGTCGCTCCTGCCGGCGGGCGAACCGGAGGCTAGGCTGGCTCTCTTCGGCCAATACTTCGACCACGCCCTGGCCCACCCCGGGGTGGAGGTGGTGGACGCGGCGGAACTGATGGCGGCTTATCGTCCTCAGCTTCCTGCGGCGGAGGTCCCGGTGGCGGAGCTGAGCCGATTGGCGTCGGCTATGGGCGCGGACCTAACCTGGGCGCCCAGCAGCGTCGGCCCTCTTTCACCGGCGGAACTGATGACCGGTCTGGCGAGCGCGTTGAACGCTTGGCAGGAGAGTGGTGCGCTGCCGGCCACGGTTGTCCTTTCGTCGCCCCTCGGTCCCCGGAGCGGAATGGAGTCTAGGACCGGGGGTGAGGCACCGCTATCGGCCATCGTGGGTGCGGCTGGGGAGGTCCTGGGCGCCGTGCGTGCCGACGGATACCTTCCGGCCTCGGTGGCGGTAGGCGAGAACCGGCTGGATCCGGCCACGGCCTTCGTGGCCATGGCGGAGGCATTGAAGCGCCTGATGGGGGGCGAGGTCTCGAAGGCCGGGAATGGATCCATCCGGTTCGCCGCCGGACGGCTGGCCCTGGAGGCGAACGTGGGCGGTGACGAGAGAGGGCTGTGGGACTGGTCCATATTCCCTCGCGGCTTCAGCGCCCCCGATCTGATGGATCTCACCCGCTTGCAGGCCTGGACCATGAAGCCGGCGCAACTGAGGTGACGTGGCCGGTTTTCCGGCTCTCGCCTAGACCGGGCGCAGCTTGTCCACCACCAGGTGGGCCAGGAACTGACGCTCGTCGCCGTTCTCGAACCTCACGGTGATGATCTGGTCACCGTCCTCGTCGCTGAGGGCGGTGACCCGTCCGGGGCCGAAGTCGGGGTGGCTCACGCGCATGTTCAGGACATAGCGGGGGAGGGGGCCTCGGGCCGCCGGTGCCGGGGCGGACCGCACCTCCTGGTAGGCCCGGTCCACCCAGAGATCGGCCCACGTCTGAAGATCACGAGGGGAGCGAACGCGACCGCGGATCTCCTCGCCTCGCTGTCGGGCACCGCGTAGGACCTCCACCAGGGCCAGCTTGGCCTCCGGCTCCAGGTCGGAGGTGGTGACCTGCCGCAAGGCCCAGGCCAGGGCGGAGTGGACGGCCCGGAAGGTGTCCTGGGGATCGTCGTAGACGTCGAAGCGGACCAGCCGCACCCCATGCTCCTCGCAGAGGCGCTCCCGAGCCGACTCCCGCTGCCGCTGTTGCTGACGCTCGATCTCGTCCGGCCCCTGCCGCTGCTCACGGCCACGGAGGCCCTCGATGCGCACCGCGATGCCGGCCTCGGGGTAGAGGTAGTTCAGCTTGAGGGGTCGTCCGGTCTCCGGGTTGACCAGCCAGGAGGGGGTTACGTCCCGTTTGACCTCCAGCCCCTCGAACACGCGGGTGACGATCTCACGCCAGGCAAACTGCTCGCTGTCCATTGTGACTCCCATGTGGTGAGAAAGGGTCTTCTCGGCCCACCTCTATGTTGCTTCTTCCTCGAGTATGAGCCATCTTCGGCGGTATGCCTCTTGTCGGAGCCGTTCGTCGGGATGGACCGCCACCGGGTGGCCTACCAGGGATAGGGCCGGCAGGTCGGTCATGCTGTCGGCGTAGGCATAGGAGGCGCTCCAGTCCACTCTCGGGCGTTGGCCCTCCAGGTATTGGCGGAGCCGGGCGACCTTGCCTTCGGCGTAGCAGGAGGGAGGAATGAGGCGTCCCGTGAATCGGCCGTTCCTCACCTCCAGGATGGTGCCCACTATGTGCTCTACATCGTGGTCGGCGGCGAACAGCCGCAGAAGCCCCTCGAAGGCTCCGGAGAGGATGACCACCATATGGCCCTGTTGCCGGTGCCAGGCCAGCCGCTCCAAGACCTCCGGCCGCAGGGTCGGGTTCAGGTCTTCGTCAATGACGCGTCGGAAAAGAGCGTCCGCCTCGTCCTCCCGCATTCCTCGCATTATCCAGGGCATGTGATTCACCCAGGCCCGGCGCAAGCGCTCGCCCGAGAGGAGCCCGAGCTTCACCAGGGGATAGGCGGGGTAATGCACGGCCACGTGAGTCAGGGTGGGGATCAGGTTGCGGCGGGCGCGAAGCTGTCGTCCGATCAGCTTCTGCCACACGGGGGCGGCAACTAAGGTGCCGTCAAAGTCGAAGACTGCCGCGATCATATCTCTCCTCGGTGGTCAACGTCGGGTGGGCGAAAGCGATGGTCAAGTTCTGTTTGCCCCGGCGCCGCCGCATTATAGGGCCGGCCCGTTCGCGGCTCAACCGGTGGTGTCGTGCATCACGGACTGGGTACCGCTGGTGTCAGATGTCTTGCCGCGCTCTGATAGCCTGTGCTAACATCGCCTGATGTGTTGACCCCACTCGAGAAGGAGCCCCATTCATGGAGACACGCCTAGTCGGCAGGGCCACGGAAGTCGTCATCGCGCCGGACAAGCCCACCGTTATCATTGGGGAGCGGATCAACCCCACCGGCAAGAAGCGACTGGCGGCCTCGATGGTGGCCGGAGACCTGACTCTGGTGCGTCGCTACGCCCGTGAGCAGGTGGCGGCGGGAGCGGTGGTGATTGACGTGAACGTGGGGGCGGCCGGGGTGGATGAAGACACTTTGCTGCCCGAGGCGGTGCAAGCGGTGGCGGAGGAGGTGGAGGTCCCCATCTGCATTGACTCGGCCAAGCCCAAGGCCCTGGAGGCGGCTCTCAAGGTGGCGCCCGGCCGCCCCTTGGTGAACTCCGTGAATGGGGAAGAGCGCTCCCTGAAGGAGATTCTGCCCCTGGTGAGTCAGTTCAAGGTTCCCACGGTGGCTCTCTGCATGGACGACAACGGCATACCGGCAGACGCCGAAGGTCGCCTGGCGGTGGCGCGCAAGATCGTGGAGCGGGCTCAGTCCCTGGGGATCGGGCCCGAGGACCTGGTGATAGACTGCCTGGCCCTGACCTGTAGCTCCGACCCCAATGCCGCACTGGTGACCCTCGAGGCCATGCGCATGGTGCGGGCCGAGCTGGGCGTCAACTTGACCCTCGGGGCCAGCAACGTCTCCTTCGGCCTGCCCGACCGGGAGCTGTTGACGGGGGTCTTCATGGGCCTGGCCATTGCCGCCGGCCTGAACGCCCCCATCGTGGATGCGGCCAAGAGCCAGGCCTACATCCTGGCGGCGGATGTCCTCCTGGGCAAAGACGAATGGGCCATGCGCTACATCGGGGGCTTCCGCGCCCGCCAAGCTCAGGCATAAGGACAAGAGTATCTAATGGCCGGAGAGACTTGTTTCATTGACTTCCAGCCGGTGGGGCGCCGGGCGGCCTGCCGACCGGGGGTAGACCTACTGACCATCGCTCGGGAGGCCGGGATCAGCATCTCGGCGGTGTGTGGCGGCAAGGGCACCTGCGGGCGCTGCCGGGTACGAGTCTTGGAGGGCGAGGTGTCCCCCCTGACCGAGACTGAGCGCCGGGCGCTGGGGCCGGATGCCGACCGCGGCCTGCGCCTGGCCTGCCAGACCCACGTGCGGGGCAGTGCCAAGGTCTACATTCCCCCGTCGTCATTGACGGCCAAGCAGCGCACTCAGGTGGAAGGAGAGGCGGTCGAGTTCGAGCTGGACCCTCCGGTGAGGACCGCCGACATATCCCTGTCCGACCCGGCCTTGACGGACCTACGGGCCGATGCCTCGCGGGTGCGGGACTATCTGAGGGAGCACCAGGGAGTCGAGCACACCACCTACGACTTCGCCGTGCTTCGGGAGTTGTCGGACCGTTTGCGCCAAGATAAGTGGCAGTCCCGGCTGGCTCTGCGCGGCTCCGAAGTGGTATCCGTGCTCCGAGACGGGGGAGCAGCGCTGGGCCTGGCGGTGGACCTGGGGACCACTAAGGTGGCCGGCTATCTCGTGGACCTGAGGACGGGGGTTACCCTAGCCTCTGAAGGCATCATGAACCCGCAGATATCCTACGGCGAGGACGTGATGGCGCGGGTGGCCTACGCCCTGGAGAGCCCGGCTAAGGCCGACGAGCTGAGGAAGGTGATCGTATCCGGCATAGCTGAGCTAGCCGAGGACCTTTGCGGTCGCGTGGGGGCACGGACGGGGGATATCGTCGAGTCGGTGGTGGTGGGCAATACCGCCATGCACCATCTGTTCCTCGGTTTGCCGGTACGCCAGCTGGGCAACGCCCCCTATCTGGCGGCGACTAGTGATGCTCTCGACGTCAAGGCCCGAGATGTGGGGCTTCCCTTTGCGCCCGGGGCCTACGTTCATCTGCTGCCGAACATCGCCGGCTTCGTGGGTGCCGACCACGTGGCCATGATCTTGTCCACCGGCATGTATCAGGCCCAGGAGACCACCATCGCCCTGGACATCGGCACCAACACCGAGATCGCCCTGAACCACGACGGTCGTCTGATTACCTGCTCCACCGCTTCCGGGCCGGCGTTCGAGGGCGCACACATAGGTTTCGGGATGCGCGCCGCCGACGGGGCCATCGAACGGGTGTCCATTGATGATGGATCGGTGCGCTACCAGACCATCGGGGATAGCCCCGCCGTGGGCATATGCGGATCGGGGATCCTGGATGCCGTGGCTCAGTTGTACCGCGGCGACATCCTGGACATGAAAGGCGGAATGCGGGAAGGCCATCCCCGAGTGCGTACCGGCCCCTCTGGCCGGGAGTTCGTCTTGGCCCCGGCGGAGGCGACGGCCATCGGGCAAGATATCGTGGTATCGCGTGGCGACGTCGGCGAGATTCAACTGGCCAAGGCGGCGATGCGGGCGGGAGTGAATGTCCTGCTGGCGGAAGCCGGTATCCAGGCCGATGATATCCAGCGATTCATCGTGGCCGGCGCCTTCGGCACTTACATTGACGTGGGGAGTGCCATCGGCATCGCCATGTTCCCCGATCTGCCGCTGGAGCGGTTCCAGCAGGTGGGAAACGCCGCCGGGGCCGGGGCCCGTATGGCCCTCCTGTCGCGGCAGGCGCGGGCTCGGGCCATCGAGATCGCCGGCAAGGCGGAGTACGTAGAACTCACCAACGACGCCCGATTTACTGAACAGTTCACTCTGGCCATGTTCCTCTCCCAGGACTTCATGTAAGAATGGCCGACGCCTCCGAGGCCGCAGTGCGCCCCTATTCCCGGCGGGCCCTGGCCATCGCCCTGGGCCTGCTGCTGTTGGCGGCCTTTCTGGCGGTGCCCCCGTATAGCCTGGAGGCCAAGGCCCGGCTGATCGGCTACCCGGTCTGTCATCAGCAGCCGGATAGGTCATTCTTCATCGGCGGTCGGCAGTTGCCCATCTGCGCCCGGGACACCGGCACCTACCTGGGGGCGATGGTTACCTTGGCCTTCATCGCCGGCACCCAGCGACGACGGGCCTCGGAATTGCCGGGGCCGGTGGCCCTGGCGATCTTCGCCCTGGGGTTCGCCTTCTTCGCGGTGGACGGTATCAACTCCTACGGCCAGGCCATCCCCTTCCTGCCTCAACTCTACACTCCGGACAATCGGCTCCGTCTGCTCAGTGGGGTGATGATGGGCTCGGGGATCATCGCCATTCTGGTGCCGCTCTTCAACTACACCGTCTGGGCCCGGTCCGATCGGGTGAGAGTGCTCGATGGCCGCCGATTCCTGGTGCTGGCGGCCTTGCTGGCCGTCGCCTACTCGGCGGTGCTCTGGTCGCCGGCGTGGCTGTACGCGCCCCTGGCTCTGATCAGTGCCGTGGGCGTGCTCCTGGTGTTGTCCATCGTCAATGGACTCCTGGCGGTGGTATTGTTGCGGCAGGAACAGCGGGGCGGCACCTGGCTGGATGTCGCCTATGTCCTCAGCCTGGGGCTCTTCGCTACCGCCGTGGAGTTGGGGAGCCTAGGACTGCTGCGCCATTTCCTGGAGGCCGCCGTCGCCTAACCGGGTGGGGTCTTTGCCCAGCACCGGATGGTTGACCTGCTGTCCCCTCCCGAGACGTTTCTTCATCATGCTTGAGGAGCTGCATTCATGCCGGTATCGTCGACGCAACGGTTCACGTTGGACAATGGGCTCACGGTCATCTTCCGGGAGTCCCATGCCGTGCCTATTGTCAGCTCCTGGCTCTGGTACCGAGTCGGCAGCCGAGACGAGCCGTCGGGCCTGACCGGGGCCGCCCACTGGGTCGAGCACATGATGTTCAAGGGCACCCCTACCTACGGTAAGGGCGAGCTGGACCGGCTGGTGGCCAGGAACGGGGGCGTCTTCAACGCCTTCACCCACACCGACTACACCTGCTACTTCGAGACTCTGCCCTCGGACAAGCTCGACCTGGCCCTGGAGATCGAGTCGGACCGCATGGTCAATGCCCTCTTCGATCCGGCCGAGTTCGAGGCCGAACGCACCGTGATCATTTCCGAGCGGGAGGGCCTGGAGAACTACCCGGAGTTCCTGCTGTCTGAGGAAGTCACGGCGGCCGCCTTCAAGGTCCACCCCTACCACCATGAGGTGATCGGGTGGAAGGCCGACCTCACCACCATGACCCGGGATCAGCTGTACGGCCTCTACCGGCGCCGCTATGGCCCGGAGAATGCCATATTGGTGCTGGTGGGCGATCTCGACACCGAGGCCGCGCTGGGTCGGGTTAAGGAGCTGTTTGGCGGCATTCCCAGGGGCAACGGGTCCTCGCCGGCCCTGCCCCCCGAGCCTCCTCAGAAGGGAGAGCGCCGGGTGAAAGTGCGGCAGATGGGGCCCACCGCCTACGTGCAGGTGGCCTATCACGTGCCCGAGGCTACCCATGAGGATGCCCCGGCTCTCATTCTCCTGGACGCGGTCTTCTCCGGGGCCAAGGCCATGAGCCTCACTCGCCCCACCTCCTCCAGCCGCAGTGCCCGGCTGTACCAGAGCCTAGTGGAAACCGAGTTGGCCACCTCGGCGGACTCGGACTTCTCCCTGACGGCGGACCCGGGGCTGTTCAACTTCGAGCTGACGGTCCGCCCGGAGCGGGAGGCGGCCGAGGTGGAGGCGGCCCTGCTGGCCCAAGTGGACCGGCTGATACGCGAAGGAGTCACGGAGGAGGAGCTGCTCAAGGCCCGCAAGCAGACCCGGGCTCAACTGGCCTACAGCATCGAGAGCGCCGCCAACCAGGCCTATTGGCTGGGCTTCTTCGAGCTGGCAGGGGACTACCGGCGCTTCGAGGGCTTCGAGGAGGCTTTGGCCGGGGTGACCGCCGAGCAAGTGCGGGAGGTGGCCGAGCGGTACTTGCGAGAGGACAACCGCACCGTGGGGCACTTCCTGCCGACCAACCCCACTCAAGGAGCTGGGGAGGCGTGCGCTTCGGAGCCTCTGGCCAGGAGCTGGCCCCATATCGCCTATCTCCGTGTACCGGAGTCAGTTCCGGCGCCGGTGGGGCCGGAGACGGTGAGACGGGAGGTCCTGGACAACGGGGCCACGGTCTTGGCCTATCGCAATGCCTCCGCTCCCTCGTTGGTGGTGATGGGGACCGTCAAGGCCGGAGCCATACTCGACCCCGAGGGGCAGTATGGGCTGGCCTCCTTCACCGGCAGTATGCTGGAGCGAGGCACGGAGCGGCGTTCGTTCACCGAGCTGAACGAGGAGCTAGACTCGGTGGGGGCCTCGCTGCGGGTGGGCGCCGGGGGGCATACCGCCGGGTTCGTGGGCAAGTCCCTGGTGGAGGACGCGGGTCTGCTCCTGGACGCCATGAGCGACGTGATGCAGCATCCGGTGTTCCCGGAAGCTGAGTTTCGCAAGCTCCAAGGCCAGATGCTAGCGGACCTGCGGGAGATGGACGACGACACTCGACAGATGGCCTCCGAGCATTTTCGGCGGCTGCTGTATCCCGAGGGACATCCCTACCACTATCGCACCGTGGGCTATGTGGAGACCCTGAGCCGACTGACCCGAGAGGACCTTCAGGGGTTCTACCAAAGGCACTACGACCCCCGGAACCTGAGCCTGTTCGTGGTCGGGGACATGGATACCGGGGCGGCCGTCGAGGCCATGGCTTCCCACTTCGGGCAGTGGCGCGCCGGCGGTGAGGCGACGGACTGGGAGGTGCCCCCGGTAAGCGCTCCCGATTCCCCGCGGTCCGATCGGGTGGTGATGCCGGACAAGACCCAGTCCGATATCGCCTGGGGCTTCCTGGGCATGGAGCGTACCCATCCCGACTATTACCCCGCCTTCCTGTTGGACGTCGTCTGGGGACAGATCGGGCTGATGGGACGCCTGGGAGAGCGGATACGAGAGGAGATGGGGCTGGCCTACTACGTCTACAGCCGCCTAGATGCCGGGTATGGCCCCGGACCCTGGAGCGTGCGCGCGGGGGTCAACCCGAGGAACGTGGAACGAGCCCTGGCGGCCATCACCGAGGAGGCGCGGCGCATCATCGAGGCCCCGGTCACCGACCAGGAGCTGGCCGACGTCAAGGCTTACCTGACGGGAAGCATGCCCATGCGTCTGGAGACCAACGAGGGGCTGGCTACCGCCCTAGCCAGTATCGAGAGCTTCGATCTCGGGCTCGACTACATCCAGCGCTACCCCGGCATCATCGCCTCGGTGACCTCCGAGCAGATGCTGGAAGTGGCTCGCAAGTACATACGGCCGGATAGGGCCGCCTACGCCCTGGCCGGCCCCGGCAGCGAGGACTGACAAACCTTCGGAGAAGAGGAGGCCAAGATGGCCGATTTCCCCATGACCAATGTCGGCGGCCTGGAGCTATCCAGGATCATCATCGGCAGCAACAGCTTCCTGGGCTACTCCCACGTGAGCAAGGCCCGCGATCGCTGGCTGCGGGAATACTTCACCCCGGAGCGCATGGCGGAGGTGATGGAGGTCTATGCTCGAAGGGGGGTGAATGCCATCATGGCCCCGGCTACCGAGGAGATCCGTCGGGCCATAGACATCACCCAAGACCGCACCGGTGAGGTGATTCACTACATCGCCACCCCGGGCAAGAACCATCCCGAGGGGATCGAGGGCGCCATTGACTGGTGCCGAGAGCTGGGGGCGGAGATCTGTATGCCTCACGTCAGCTATACCGACAACAATCTCTTGGTTGACGAAGGCATCATTCGGGGAATCGAGCCCATACTGAAGCAGATTCGCTCCCTGGGCATGATACCGGGCCTGAGCACTCATCGGCCGGAGACCATCACCGTGGGGGACGCGGCCGGATACGACGTCGAGAGCTACATCCAGCCCATCAACTCCATTGGGTTTCTGTGCAGCGTCGAGACCGACTGGGTGGTGCGGGTGATCAACCGCACCAGCAAGCCGGTTATGTGCATCAAGCCCTTCGCCGCCGGGCGCATCCTGCCTCCCACCGGCTTGCAGTACGTGCTCAACTCCTGCAAACCTAACGACATGGTGGTTCTGGGAACGATGAGTGCCTATGAGGCGGAGGAGGACCTCGACATCGCCGAGGCCATCATGCGCGGGGAGCGGCCCGATGTGGAGCCGGCCCTGACCCGCAGCAAGGCCCACCTGGTCAACTGATCCGGGGGCACCGCTGCACCTCGCGGCGTACCCGACATTGAGAAAGCGGTGGAGGGTCACTGACCCTCCACCGCTCCTGATTCCAGCCGGCACCGGCCCGCCGTCAATCTCTCCCTCACCTCCCTCCCATGTTGTCCTGGAAGCTGTCTACATCTGCTCGTGACATATTCGGAAGTTCCACGTTATCGTATGTGAGGGTCAGCGCTGAATGATGCTGGAAACAGACGTCTCCGTGCTCGCCGACGCCGAGTTGGTCCAGAGGGCGCAAGAGGGCGAGCAGCGGGCCTTTGGCGAGCTATATCGGCGCTACCTGTCGCCGATCTACCGGTATGACTATTACCGTGTAGGAAATCGGGAGGACGCCGAGGACATCACTGAGCTGGTCTTCCTCCGGGCCTGGCAGGCTCTGCCACGGTATCGAGAGACAGAGGCCGGCTTTCAGGCATGGCTGTACCGGATCGCGCGCAATGCGGTGATTGACTACTATCGCAGCCATAGGAATCACGTCCCTCTGGAGAGGGCCCCGGTGAGCGCCATCACCCTTGAGCCCGACGCGGAGGGATTGGGCCGAGAGGAGGTGGAGGACCTTCGACAGGCATTGGTTGAGCTCCCGGATGAACAGAGGGATGTAGTGATACTGCGGTTCATAGAGGGTTTCAGTCATGGTGAGGTGGCGGAAGCTCTGAATAAGAGCGAGGGGGCCTGCCGCATGATTCAATTGCGGGCTCTCAAGGCGCTGAGCAGCATACTGGGTGGCAAGGGAGAATGAAGGAAAGGGTGAACCTGGATCTGTTAGTGGATCAGTGCCTGGAGCGCATGGTGGCCGGCGCCACTGTGGAGGAGTGTCTGGCCATGCACCCCCGATGGCGCGCCGAGCTAGAGCCGCTGCTGCGCGCCGCCGCTGCTTTGCGGGAGCTGCCCGTGATCGAACCCGAGCCCGATGTCGTGGAGCGGATTTGGGGCCGGCTGGAAGCGGAAATGGCCTCGGAATCCATCCTCGCCGTGACGAAAGGGAGCTTCCGCCGTTCTGTG
>JBBQIE010000005.1:0-18759 GCA_038324625.1 Anaerolineae bacterium
GAACTCAGTGGAGTCCACCACTAGGTGGCGAGCCCCCATGCCGGCGGCCATCTCGACGGCCCGCCGCAACTCTGCCTCGGTGGTGACCGGGGAGCGGGCGGTGATGGCTAGGACTTGGTCCGGCCCGAGGGCGTCAACGGCCGACTTCAGGAGGAAGGTGCTGTCCACCCCGCCGGAGAAGGCGACGGCTACGGAGCCAAGTGAAAGGAGGCGTTCGCGAAGGCGGGATAACTTGGTCTCTAACTGGCTCAATTGGGCGTCTCCCTGGGAAAACCGTCCACGACTGGACACATGCGCCATGTTACCATTGCGCGACAATCCAGGCATAGAGACATGCCGCGACATTCGTCACGCGAGGAGTGCGCCACCCAGCCGCGCCAGGGACCGCACTTCTGGCGGTGAAGCGACGGTGGCCTCGCCCTCGGACTTCGGACTAGCGGTCGAGCACCGCCACGGCCTCGATCTCCACCAGTGCGTCCAGGGGGATGCGGGCCGCCTGGACCGTGGTTCGGGCCGGAGGGTCCTGAGGGAAGAACTCGGCGTAGACTCGATTCATGGTCTGGAAGTCGTTCATGTCGGCCAGGAAGACGGTAGTCTTGACCACGTTGGCCATAGAGGTGCCGGCCTCCTCCAGGATGGCGGCGAGGTTCTGGAGGGTCTGGCGGGTCTGGGCCTCGATGCCATCCGCCATTTCGCGGGTAGTCGGGTTCAGGCCCGCCTGTCCGGCGGTGTAGACCATGTCGCCGGCAATCACGGCGTGGGAGTAGGGGCCCACGGCCTTGGGGGCGCCGCCGGCTTGAAGGGCTCGTCTCGTCACCATATCCATTCCTCCTCTCAGCGAACCACGATGTTGACCACTTTCCCAGGGGCGTAGATGACTTTGGCCACCTGCTTGCCCTCGATGTGGCGCTGGGCCCCGGGCGAATCCAGGGCCGCTTGCTTCACCATCTCCTCGGGAGCGTCGGGCTCTACCTCAATCTTGTCTCTCATGCGACCATTGACCTGGACGATCACGGTGATGACCTCGTCCTTGGCCTGCTCCGGGTCCCACTTCGGCCAACGTTGGAGATGAATGCTGTAGGGCTTCCCGATTCTCTGCCACAGCTCCTCGGTAATATGCGGGCAAGAGGGAGCCAGCATCAGCAGCAGCGCCTCGATGGCCTCGGACCAGGCCGGGGTCGAGGTGACTTCGGTCTGCTTAGCCTTTACTAGGTAGTTGTTGTACTCCATGAGGGCGGCCAGCATGGTGTTGAAGCGGAAGCCCTCCAGGTCCTCGGTGACCTTCTTGATGGTCTTGTGGGTAATCCGGCGCAGGTCACGCTCCGCTTGCGCCCGATCCTCTAGGCTTTCCGCTTGCTCCGGCAGGTAATCGGCCACCATGGTCCAGACGCGATTGAGGAAGCGATGGACACCCTCGATGCCGCGGCTGTTCCAGGGGCCACCCTCTTCCCAGGGGCCGATGAACATCAGGTAGGCGCGGACGGAGTCGGCGCCCACGGTGTTGATGTAGTCGTCGGGGTTGACCACGTTGCCCCGCGACTTGCTCATCTTCTCGTTGTCTTCGCCCAGGATGATCCCCTGGTTGAACAGGCGCAGCATGGGCTCATCGAAATCCAGGATGCCTATGTCGCGACAGGCCTTGGTGAAGAAGCGAGTGTAGAGCAGGTGCATGGTGGCGTGCTCGATGCCACCGGTATACTGGTCCACCGGCATCCAGTAGTTGCCCTCGACCGGATCGAAGGGCCCCTGATCGTAGCCGGGGCTGGTGTAGCGCATGTGGTACCACGAAGAGCACATGAAGGTGTCCATGGTGTCCGTCTCCCGCTCCGCCGGCCCCCCACAGCGGGGGCAGGTGGTGTAGCGGAAGCCCTCGTGGTACTTCAGGGGCGACTCACCGGTGGGGAGGAACTCAGCGTCCGCCGGCAGCAGCACCGGCAGGTCTTCCTCGGGAACGGGCACGGTGCCGCACTGCTCGCAGTAGACGATGGGAATGGGCGCTCCCCAGTAGCGTTGCCGGGAGATCAGCCAGTCGTGTACCCGGTAGTTGACCCGACGGGCGCCGATCTGGTTGGCTTCCATGTAGTCGGCGATCTTGTCCCAAGCCTCGGACGAGGGCAGGCCATCGAACTGTCCGGAGTTGACCATGGTGCCGGGCTCCACGTAGGCGGCCTCCAGGGGCCGGCCGTCCCAGTCTTCCGGCGCGATCACCACGGGGATGGGGAGGCCGTAGCGTCGGGCGAAGTCGAAGTCGCGCTCGTCGTGGGCGGGGACCCCCATGATGGCCCCGGTGCCGTAGGTGGTGAGTACGTAGTCGGCCACGTAGATGGGCACCTTCGCCCCGTTCATGGGATTGACGGCATAGGAGCCGGTGAAGACGCCCTCCCGCTGACGCTCGGTGCTGAGGCGCTCGATCTCGCTGAACCGAGTGGCCTGCTCGCGATAGGCGAGGACGGCCTCCATGGCCTCGGGGGTGGTCAACACTTCGACCAGCTCGTGCTCCGGGGCCAGGACGGCGAAGGTCATGCCGTAGACGGTGTCGGGCCGGGTAGTGAAGACGGGGATGCTCAGGTGGGAGTCGGCCACCGGCAGCCTGAACTCGACGCCCTCACTCCGCCCTATCCAGTTGGTTTGCATGGCTCGAACCCGCTCCGGCCAGTCAATGGCGCTGAAGTCCAGCAGCTCATCGGCGTAGTTGGTCATGCGCAGCATCCACTGCTCGAGGTCCTTCTTCACTACGGGGGTGGAGCAGCGCTCGCAGTGGCGATCGTCTCCCCAGACCTGCTCGCGGGCTAGGGTGGTGTTGCACATGGGGCAGAAGTCCACCGCCACATTGGCGCGATAGGCCAGACCATGCTGATAGAGCTTAAGGAAGAACCACTGGGTCCAGCGATAGTAGTCGGGCAGGCAGCTCACCATCTCCCGATCCCAGTCGAACATGGCGCCCATGGTCTTCAGTTGGCCCCTCATGCGCTCCACATTCTGGAGGGTCCAGGTCATGGGATGGATGCCCCGCTTGATGGCGGCGTTCTCCGCCGGCAGCCCAAAGGCATCGAAGCCCATGGGGAACATGACGTTATAGCCCTGCATCCGGATGAAGCGGGCCTTGGCGTCCGAGGGGGCCATGGCGTACCAGTGACCGATGTGAAGGTCGCCGCTGGTGTAGGGGAGCATGGTAAGGAAGTAGTACTTGGGGAGGTCGCTATCCATGCTCACGTTGTAGATGCGGTCCGCGGCCCAGCGTTCGCGCCACTTTGGCTCGATCTCTTGCGGTCTGTAGTCGTCGGCCATGTGCCCTCCCGATTCCGAAAAAGACGAAGCCCTCGTCCGTCAGGGACGAGGGCTCTCGCGGTACCACCCTGTTTGGCGGCATACCGCATCGGAGGTGGAGCTGAGGGGATTTGAACCCCTGACCCCTTGTCTGCCAGACAAGTGCTCTCCCACTGAGCTACAGCCCCGAGTGTGTGGGTTTGCGGCAATACCGCCCGCTCTATGACGCCTAACGCGCGCCCTACGGCACCGCCTACGTCCGGTCGTCAGCGATGCGGCTCTGGGGCGAGTTCAGCCTGGTTGGGCGACCTCTCTGCGCCCGTTGCCGGGGTCCCACCGTTACACCCGGCTCTCTCTGAGGTTGGCCTAGTACTCCCCTTCACGGCCTCTGGCGATATTCAGTTGGTGGAGCTGAGGGGATTCGAACCCCTGACCTCTACAGTGCGATTGTAGCGCTCTCCCAGCTGAGCCACAGCCCCGGAACCAGGGAATTGTACGTCAGCGAGGGGAGACTGTCAAAACCGCGACGGTAGGCGGGTCAGTGCCGAGGACGTCGGGCGGGGCTAAGGGGCAACCGACTGGGACATGGCCGGCAAGAGGGTCCGATAGGGGCCACCGCTGCTGCGACCGAGGCTGAAGTCATCCACGTAGGCGGCCACCGTCTCGTAGGTGGTGGGGGAGCCCTCGCGGTCCCGCAGACAGATCTCCACCGTGACCTCGCCGGAGTAGAGGATATCGGACGAGGTTACGGCGAGGTAGGAATGGAGCCAACCGGTGGGCGTCTGGGATTGTATCCCGCTGTAGGCCAGCACCGCGGATTGCGGGTCGAGTAATCGAACCGATAGAACCTTCTGCATTCCCTGTTGCCCGGGTTCCAGGCGATACCAGAAGGAGAAGACCGGTGAGTACATCTCGTTCAAGCTGAAGGTGCGGGTGAGGCAGACTCCCGGAGTCTGGGGATCGGTGCGCAGAGCCAGGCTCCGGTGTCCGGTGTGGTAGCGGTAGTCGCTGGCCTGAACGGTGGGGCCGGAAGCGGACCATCCGTCGGGCAGCGCACCGGGGCTCAAAGACTCGAAGGAGCCGTCCGGCATCAGATCGTCCGGAGGGGCGATGGTGACGGTTACGGGCTGGATGCCCGCCCCGATGACCACATCGTAGATCGGCGGCGGGGCCAGGTACCAGGTGTTCAAGGCCACCACGGAGTAGGATTGCCCCTCGGCTCCTCCGAGATAGGCGTGCCCGGTGCCGTCGGTGACCCGAGTGGATACCACGGTGCCGTTGCTGTCTTTGAGCTGGAAGGGCACCTCGGCAACTCGGTGCCCGCGGTTGTCCAGGGCGGTGGCCTCGACCACTTGCCCTAACCGCACGGCGGCCGACTCGGCCCAGGGCCCGAACATCTCGCAGTAGCTTCCCTGGAGAGCGGTGCCGAAGTACTGGGCCCAGGCCCGCACCCGGAAGGAGTACTCGTGCCCGGGAATCACATCGGTGAAGGTGGCGCTGGTACTCCGGGTGTTCCAGAGCCAGCCCTGCCAGTCGCCTCCCGAGTCCCGGAACTGAACGTCGTACTCGAATGGCCGGCCCTCGGTGGGATAGGTGCCCAGGGGTACCACCGCCTTCCAGTCAATATTGAAGGGGCCGGCGGGGGCGGTCTCAGGGACGGTGGCCTGGGCGATGGGGGCGAGCCGCAGTTGGGCCCCGTCGATGAAGGCCAGGTTGTCGTAGGAGGGGTGAGACACGCCTTGCAGAGCCTGGACCCGAATGTAGAAGGTGGCGGAGGTGCCGGTGGCCTGGAAGGTCAGGCGCTGACCCCAGGTGGCCCGGTCCATGTTCTTGTCCACCGGGGGTCCCCAGATGACCTCGGCGGAGAGGGGGTTGCGCCCGCCGGTGGGATCAACTCCCAGCTGCTTGACCATGGTGCCGTCGAAGTCGCTCGGGTTTGATACCGCCGAGGTCTGGAAGATGGTGAGCACATAGGCGACCACCGAGTACCACTCGCCGGTGCGGAGCCCAGGGATCACCTGGTATACGCCGGCATCAAAGGGGTCGTCGCTCTTGATGATCTGGGAGTCGAGGCCGTCAATGCGCTCGACGTTGATACCGGCGAACTGAGTGCCCTGGCGGAACTCGACGGTGTTCCCGGAGAGGACGAAGGGATCCCAGTACTGGGCCACCCGCTGGCGGACGTCATTCCCCTCGAAGGTCTCGAAGGACCAGTTGAGGATGTTGTTGGCGGCCACGCCGAGCGCCGTTATCGGCTCTTGAGCGTGGGTTGGGAGGGGGGCGACGAGGGCGACGAGCAAGGCCAACAGGAGGCTCGCCCCGAGGGAGCGGCATGGGGCCGGACGGCGATCGAGACTAGTCGGTTGCACCCTCAACTCTGGCTCTCCCTCGCTGAATGTGACTACGCACGTACCACGCGAAGAGACCCACCAGCACGATGGCGATGGGGATATCGAAGGGCCTCATGACCTCTCGGACCTGGCGCCAGTGCTGCCCCATGACGTATCCCGCCGCCGCCAGGGCCAGGCACCAGATGAAGGAACCCACGAAGCTCAGGATGGTGAACTTGGGGAAGTTCATGCGGGCCACGCCGGCCGGCAGGGAGATGAAGGTGCGGACGATGGGCAGGAGCCGGGAGAGGAAGGCGGTCCGCTCCCCGTACTTCGCGAACCACTCGTCGGCTCGCTCGATGTCGTGGGCGGAGATGAGGACGTAGCGGCCGTACCGCTCCACCAAGGGGCGGCCACCGAGAGCCCCCACCCAGTAGGTGATGACGCTGCCGATGGTGCAGCCAACGGCGCCCCACCAGCCGGCCCAGAAGAGGTGCAGCATGGAGAGGCCCTTGGCCTGGACCAGCATCCATCCGGCCAGGGGCATGGTCACCTCGCTGGGGAGGGGGATGCAGGCGCTCTCGATGCCCATGGCGGCCACCACGCCGCCCCAGCCGATAGTGTTGAAAAGGCCCTCCAGGAAGCGGACGACCTGTTCCTCGAATGCATGCATGGAAAGATTCACTCGTGGATCGTAGTCTCGGCCTGGGCCGACAGGGCGCGATTATAGCACGTTTGGGGTGGGCACGGCGATTTCGGTTGGGACGATTCGGGGTCGGTGGGACCCAGGGGAGGGGAGTCTCACGCAAAGATGCCAAGACGCAAGAGAGAGCGGCCGAGGGGGGAGCGACCCCAGCGAGTGATGTCGCGAAAGAGAGAGCAACTCCGTCTGGACTATCGTCTTTCGTGTTTTCGGTCTCCTTTTCGTGTCGTTCGTGATCCAAAGGCCACCCCCAGGCGGGCTCCGCAACGGTGAGCGGCTACGATTTCGGACCGCTGGAGCCCTTCGGAGGCCTGGGGATTGAGCGGAGGGCCCGAATGTGAGCCGTCATAGGAGGCGGTGCTATACTGAAGGGAGCGCGCCATTCGGATGGACGGACATGAACCAAGGCACGAGGGGAACACCAGTGGACGCCGAGACCATGCCGACCTCGACCCTGGGATTCGTGGGGGCGGGTACGGTGGGGACCGCTCTCGCCGTTACCTTGTCTCGACGGGGATACCAAGTCGTAGCGGTCGCCAGCCGAAGCTTCGCCTCGGCGCGGTGTCTGGCCGAGCAGGTGGAAGGCTGCATCGCCTACCCCGACCTTCAGGCCGTGGCGGATGCGGGGGAGCTAGTGTTCATCACCACCCCCGACGACGCCATCGCCTCGGTGGCGGAGGCGATCCGTTGGCGCCCGGGCCGGATGGTGGTCCATTGCAGCGGCTCGCTCTCCGCCGAGGTGCTGGACTCGGCCCGAGATCAGGGGGCGTTGACCGGGGGTCTGCATCCTTTGCAGACCTTCGCCGGGGCGCAACAGGCCGTGGGACTGCTGCCCGGCTCCACTTTCGCCCTCGAGGCCGAGGACCCCGTCCTGGCCAAGGTGCTGGAGGGCATGGTGCAGGCGCTGGGGGGGCGAGCGGTGAAGCTGCGCCGGCAGGACAAGGCCCTGTACCACGCGGCGGCGGTCATGGCCTGCAACTACCTGGTGACCTTGTTCAGCCTGGCCACCGACCTCTGGATGGAGTTCGGGGCCTCGAAGGACGAGGCCGGCCAGGCCTTGATGCCGCTGGTGCGGGGCACCCTCGCCAACCTGGAGCGGATCGGATTGCCCGATAGCTTGACCGGGCCCATCGCCAGGGGCGATGTAGGCACGGTGAAGAAGCACTTGGAGGCTTTGGCGACAGCGGCCCCCGGGATACTGCCCGCCTATCGGGCTCTGGGCCTGCAGACGATCGCCATCGGCCTGGCCAAGGGCACGCTTCCGGAGCCGGCCGCCGAGAGACTACGATACCTGCTGAGCGATGTGGAGGAAGATACATGCGGGTGACCATCATGCAGTTGCAGGAGATGAAGGACAAAGGGGAGAAGATCCCCATGCTCACCGCCTATGATTACTCCACCGCCAAGCTCCTGGATGAGGCCGGGGTGCCGATATTGCTGGTGGGCGACAGCCTGGGGATGGTGATACTGGGCTACGATTCGGCTATTCCGGTGACCCTGGATGACATGATCCATCACATCCGGGCGGTGACCCGAGGGGCCAAGCAGGCCCTGGTGGTGGGGGATCTGCCCTTCATGACCTACCACACCAGCATGGCCGACGCCCTGCGCTCCGCCGCCCGCGTCATTCAGGAGGGCGGCGCCCAGGCGGTGAAGCTCGAAGGGGGCGTGGGCATGGCGCCCACGGTGAAGCGAGTGGTGGAATGCGGCATCCCGGTCATGGGCCACATTGGCCTCACCCCGCAATCGTCCAACCAACTGGGCGGCTTCCGGGTGCAGGGGCGGTCTCTGGAGGCGGCCGGCCGGCTGCTGGAGGATGCCCAGGCTCTGGAAGAGGCAGGGGCTTTCGCCATCGTGCTGGAGTGCATCCCCGCTCCCCTGGCCCGGCTCATCACCGAGCGCTCCCGGATTCCCACCATCGGCATCGGCGCCGGGGTCCACTGCGACGGGCAGGTCCAGGTGATCTCCGATCTTCTCGGCCTCTACACCGATTTCGTCCCCCGCCACGCCAAGCAATATGCGCAGTTGGGGGAGGAGACTCGCCGGGCGGTGAGCGAATACATCGGCGAGGTGCGGGAGGCTCAGTTCCCCACCGGCAAGCAGAGCTTCGGCATGGATGAAGCCCTGTTGGCGGAGCTGGATGACAAGGCTGGGCGGACCGGGGACGCCTAGATGAGGGTGGTGGCGTCGGTGGAGGAGGCTCGAAGCGCCCGCGCCGCTCTGGAGGGCTCGGTGGGATTTGTGCCCACCATGGGCTGCCTCCACGACGGACACCTGGCGCTGGTGCGGCGGGCGCGAGCGGAGACAAACCGGGTGGTGGCCAGTATCTTCGTCAATCCCATCCAGTTTGGGCCCGCCGAGGACCTGGCCTCGTACCCGCGCACGCGGGAGAGGGACCTGGACTTCTTGGAGCAGGAAGGGGTGTCGCTGGTCTTCGTGCCGACCGAGGCGGTGATCTACCCGGAGGGCTACGACACCTACGTTGAGGTGGGGGCTCTCACCCGTCGCCTGGAAGGCGCCGCCCGCCCCGGTCACTTCCGAGGGGTGGCCACGGTGGTGGCCAAGCTGCTGAACATAGTCTCTCCCGACCGGATGTACATGGGGGAGAAGGACGCCCAGCAGCTGCGGGTGGTGAGAAAGATGGTGAGTGACCTGGCTTTCCCGGTGGAGGTGGTGGCGATTCCCACCGTCCGGGAGGCCGACGGCCTGGCCATGAGCAGTCGAAACCGCTACTTGAGCCCGGACGAGCGTCGAGCGGCGGCGGTCATCCCGGGGGCCTTGGCGGCAGCGCGGGAATCGGTCGACCACGGCGAACGCCGGGCCGACCAGGTGCGGGATCTGGTGGCGGCCGCCATCGCCGCTGAGTCATTGGCGGCGGCCGAGTACATCAGCGTCGCTGACCCCGATACCCTGGACGAGGTGGACGTTATCGCCGGACCTGCCTTGCTGTCAGTGGCGGTGAGAGTGGGCAAGACCCGGCTGATTGACAACACCACCCTACTGCCCTGAAAAGAGTGACAGATGGTCGGACGTGCTCTGAGCTATGCGTCTGGGGAGGATTGAGGTGAGCGCTAGAACACTGACGAGATCCGGACCAGGGGCGATCTGGCAGACCATTCGTCGGAACCATGCCCTGGAACATGCCACCGTCCACCACTTGGGGAGAACCCGACCCTCGCTCCGGCTGGTGGGCCGGAGCACGGCGGGCGGTTTCTACCTCTATGGGGACGTGGACAGGAGCACCATCGAACGGGCGGCGACGGAGGCGGTGCGAGAGCTGGGCGCCGACCCGGCGCTGGCGGTACACCCCCGCTGCGGCACCAACTTGGCGGTCACCGGGCTGCTGGCGGGCTTGGCGGCCTTCGCGGTGGATAGCTCTCGGCATCGTCCTCGCCTGGCCCTGCTGCCGCAGGTGCTATTGGCCTCCCTGTGGGCGGTGCTCTTGGCGCAGCCGTTGGGGGCGGCGGTGCAGCGGTCCCTCACCACCAGCCCCGACGTTGCCGGGGCTCGGCTGGGCCCGGTGGAGCGTCGCCCGGGCCGAACGCCCACCCATTTTGTGCCCATCTTCTGGGACTAAGGCCTCTTGCTGCATCTCTTCTATGGCGATGATCGAGTGAGCATGGAGGCGGCGGCCCAGGAGATCCTGGCCTCCGGGGATGCGGCCATGGCCGCGGCCGATGCTGGGCGACTGGATGGCGCCGTGGTGGACCTGGGAGAACTGGGGGCTGCCTGTCGGAGCTTGCCTTTCCTGGGGGGCAAGCGGGTGATCGTGGTCGTGGGCCTGGGGGCTCGGCTCAAGGCCGCGGCCAAGGACGACGTGGCCCAGATTCGGGAGGCGGTGGAGGGCATGCCCCCGAGCACCGAGCTAGTGGTGCTGGAAGCGACAGAGAAGCGGCAGCAGCCGTCCGGTCCCCTGTGGGAGTTGGCGCAACGGCTGGGTGAGACGCGGGCCTTCAACCTGGTGGATGACGGTGACGTTCGCGCCTGGATCGCCCGGGAGGTCGGCGAGCAGGGCTCGGCCATTGACCGAGAGGCTGCGGCCGAGCTGTACCGTCGGGTGGGAGACGACGCCCTGCAACTGCGGGCGGAAGTGGACAAGCTGGTGACCTTTTCTCTAGACGAGGGACGGATAGGGGTGGAGACGGTTCGGAGACTGGTGCCGCTCAGCGCTGAGAGCAGCGTGTTCGACTTGGTAGACGCCATCGGCCGGCGCGATCCGACCACGGCTCTGGGCCTGGCTCAGGACCTGATGGTGCGGCAATCGGAGGCGGCCCCGGCGGTCTTGGCCATGATCGGACGCCAGTTCCGGCTGTTGCTCATGGTGCAGGACTTGCTGGCTGCCGGGACGCCCCCGGAGCAGATAGCCAGGACGATCTCGCTCCCGGCCTGGTTGGTACGCCGGTTGGTGGAGCAGAGCCGGCGCTTCAGCGCACCCGAGCTGGATTCGGCACTGGAGAGGGTGATGTACGCGGACTTCGCGGCCAAGGGAGGCGCCGATCTGTCCGACGTGGCGGTAGTGCTGGGGCTGGTGGCCGAACTCACCGGAGGCCGGTGAGATAGGGTTGACGACCAAAACGCCCTCGGACTGAGAGGGCGTCGGCCGGGTGGTGGATTGTGTTAGTTGGCTACTGCGCGGACCGATTCAGCTGCTTCATGAGGCGTGACTTGCCGCGGGAAGCCTTGTTCGGGTGGATGATGCCTTTCTGGGCGGCCTTGTCCAGGGCGATGACGGCCTGGCGGATGGCTTCCTGAGCTTGCTCAACATCACCGTCGCCCAGGGCGACGCGGGCTTTTCTGATGTCGGTGCGCATCGCGGACCTGACCGCCCGGTTGCGCCGACGCCTACGCTCGTTCTGTCGAGCGGCCTTGATGGCGGATTTCGTGTTGGCCAATGGGTGATCCTCCTCCGTCCCAATCTAGAGAGATCAGTATAGGGGGAGGGGGCTTTGTTGTCCATTCTGGTTGCTTGCCGGGGCGCTGCCGTGCTATTCTCCCCAGGCATTTCCGCGGAGGGGTGGTGCTTGTGCGGGGCTTCTGGGCACTCTACTATTGGGGAACGGCGTAACGGCCCGCGCCGGATGGGTTCCCTGTCTTTGCAGAAGACACCTGAGGCGTGGCGCAGACCACGCCTTTTCATTTTGTTGAGGCTGGCGAGGGCGAATGACAACCGGTGTGAGAGGGGTGCGAGGGGCGATCACCTGCGCGGCCAATACGGAGCCGGACATCCTGGAGGCTGCCGACGAGTTGCTGCGGGCTCTGGTCTCCGCCAACGACATCTCCCCCGAGGACCTCGGCAGCGCCATCTTTAGCCTATCGCCCGATCTGGACGCCGCCTTCCCGGCTCGAGCCGCCCGCGCTCTCGGCTGGACGCACGTGCCCTTGATGTGTACGCGGGAGGTGCCGGTGCCGGGGGCGCTAGCCCGGTGTGTCAGGGTGATGCTCCTCTGGAATACGCCGAAGAGCCAGGAGCAGATCGCGCATGTCTATCTGCGGGAAGCGAAGAGCCTACGACCGGACCTAGCCCAGGCTGACGAGGCGGGGGACGTCCCCGCCGAGGAGAAGGCGACATGATCATCGTTATGCGAATGGGAGCCTCGGATCAGGAGATCTCCACCGTCACCCGGCAGATCGAGGTATGGGGCTTCAGGGCTCATCTCTCTCGGGGAGAGGAGCGCACCATCATCGGCCTGATCGGTGACGAACGGCCGGTGAGCCAGCAGAGCCTGGAGATGCTCTCCGGCGTCGAGCGGGTGATCCCCATCCTGCATCCCTTCAAGCTCGCCAGCCGGGACTTTCGCCCGGACAACACGGTGGTGGAGGTGGGCGGAGTGCCCATCGGCGGCTCGAGGGTGGTGGTCATGGCCGGACCCTGCGCGGTTGAGAGCCGGGAGCAGCTGATGGAGACGGCCTGGGCGGTGAAAGAGGCAGGTGCCTCAATCCTGCGGGGAGGTGCCTTCAAGCCCCGGACTTCGCCCTATGCCTTCCCGGGCATGGGGGAAGCCGCCTTGGAGATCATGGCGGAGGCGCGAGAGGCCACCGGCCTGCCCCTGGTGAGTGAGGTCATGGCCCCCGAGCAGGTGGAGGTAGTGCTCCGCTATGTGGACATGGTGCAGATCGGCACCCGAAACATGCAGAACTACAGCCTCCTACACGCGGTGGGGGAAGCGGGCCGCCCGGTGCTGCTCAAGCGCGGGCTCATGTCCACCATGGAGGAGTTCCTCATGGCGGCGGAGTATATTCTCTCCCACGGGAACTATCAGGTGGCCATGTGTGAGAGAGGCATCCGCACTTTCGAGACTTACACCCGTAATACTCTGGACATAAATGCAGTCCCGGTCCTGAAGAGCCTGACGCACTTGCCGGTGATGGTGGACCCCAGCCACGGCACCGGGCGCTGGGAACTGGTGGAGCCGGTGTCCCGAGCGGCCGTCGCCGCCGGCGCGGATGGCCTCATCGTCGAGGTACACATGCGGCCGGCCGAGGCCCTCTCCGATGGGGCCCAGAGCCTCAAGCCGGAGAACTTCGCTCACTTGATAAGGACGGCCCGGCGGATCGCCGAGGCGGTGGACCGGACCCTGTGACCACTCAGGAGAAGCTCGCCGCGCCAGCGTCCGGCTTCAGCGTGGCCATCGTCGGTCTCGGCCTGATGGGCGGCTCCCTGGCCGCCGCTCTGCGGGAAGCCTGGCCGGAGGCCCGCATCCTGGGTGTGTCCCGCAGGGCAGAGACGGTGGCGGAGGCGGCGCGCCTGGGTTGGATCCAAGACGGTGGTACCGTTCTCGATGAATGGGTTCCCTCGGTGGATCTGGCGGTGCTGGCCACCCCGGTGAGGACCATCGAAGCCCTGGTAGGACGGGCCGTTTCCCTACTCAAACCGGGAGCGGTGCTTACCGACTTGGGGAGCACCAAGGCAGGCATCACCGGGGCCATGACCAGAAGCGGTCGCTCTCGGGACTGCGTCGGAGGACATCCCATGTGCGGGAGGGAGAGTCGAGGGCTGGAGGCCGCCGATGCCGGGCTGTTTCGAGGGGCCACCTGGGTGTTGTGCCCCACGCGGGACAGCGACTCCCGGTCGGTGGGGATGGTCAGCGGCATGGCCCGCGCCGTGGGTGCCCGACCTCTGATTTTCGATGCCGCTGAGCACGATGCCATTGTGGCTCGGACCAGCCATCTGCCCTACGTGGTGGCCGCCTCTCTGGCGAGAGCGGTGGCGGCCACCGTCGGCCTGGCCGACCTGACCTCCCTGAGTGCCGGTGGCTACCGCGACACCAGCCGACTGGCGGCCAGCGATCCGGCGATGATGCTGGACATCCTGCTGAGCAACCGGGAGCACCTCCTCAAGGCGGTAGGCGCTATGCGAAAGGAGCTTGATGCCGTGGCGGCACTGCTGGAGGCGGGAGATGAGGCCGGGCTGCTGCGAATCCTGGAGGAAGCCAGGCAGCAACGGAGGCTGCCGTGAGAAGGAGCGTCGGCGCCGGTGGGCCGATAACGGGGGAGGTTCGGGTTCCTGGGGATAAGTCCATTACCCACCGGGCCCTACTCCTGGGAGCCTGTGCCTCGGGCACCGGGCGGGTGCGGGGCTACCTGGACGGCGGCGATTGTCGGGCCTCGATAGCGGCGGTGCGGGACCTGGGGGTGGAAGTCGAGGCCCAGGGTTCCACTGAGCTGGTTATCCACGGGCGGGGTTTCGAGGGCCTGCAAGAAGCAGCGGACGTCCTGGACTGCGCCGGCTCGGGGACGACCATGCGGCTGCTGGCCGGGTTGCTGGCCGGCCGGACGATGCTGAGCATTCTCACCGGAAACGCCTCCCTCAGGGGCCGGCCCATGAGCCGGATCGTGGAGCCGCTACGGGGCATGGGCGCGGCCATCACCGGCCGGGCTGGGGGACGGCTCCCGCCTCTGGTGGTGCAGGGCGGAGGGCTCAAGGGCATCGAGTACACCCTGCCGATGGCCAGCGCCCAGGTGAAATCATGCCTACTGCTGGCGGGCCTTGGGGCCGAGGGACCCACGAGCATAATCGAGCCCGCCCCCACCCGCGATCACACCGAGCGCATGGTGGCGGCCATGGGGGCCTCGCTCCAGCAGGCCAACCGGCGGGTAACGGTCGAGCGGACAGGGAGGCTGGAGCCGATGGAGATCACGGTTCCGGGAGACCTGTCCTCGGCCGCTTTCCTCGCCGCCGCGGCCACCCTGGTGCCGGGATCGTTTCTTCGGATTCGGGACGTGGGGGTGAATCCCACCCGGACCGGATTTTTGGACATACTGGCGGCCATGGGGGCCTCGGTGGTGCTGGAGAACCGGCGCCTCGAGGCGGGGGAGCCGGTGGCGGACTTGGTCGTAGGTCACGCGGACCTGCGGGGAACCGTCGTCGAGGGGGACCTGATTCCACTGGCCATTGACGAACTGCCGCTGGTGGCGGTTCTGGCCACTCAGGCGCAGGGGAGGACCGAGGTTCGAGAGGCTCAAGAGCTGCGGGTCAAGGAGAGCGACCGGATCGCCGCCCTGGTCGAGGAACTCCAGAGACTGGGGGCCGACATTGAGGAGTTGCCCGACGGCTTCGTGGTGGAGGGCCCGACCCCTCTGAAGGGCGGGCTGGTTCGGGCCCGAGGAGACCATCGTCTGGCCATGGCTTTGGCGGTGGCGGGGTTGGTAGCCTCGAGCTCGGTGGTGATCGAGGACGCGGAGCGCAGTGAGGATTCCTTCCCCGGGTTTTTCGAGTTGCTGGAGGAGACGCGGGCATGAGCGGCATCCGCTTCCTGACCGCCGGGGAATCTCACGGCCCGGCGCTCCTCGCCACCGTTGACGGCCTACCGGCGGGGCTACCGGTCTCTGAGGAGGATATCGCCCGCGACCTGGCTCGGCGTCAGGTGGGGTACGGGCGTGGTGGTCGCATGGCCATCGAGCGCGACCGGGGGGAGATCCTCTCCGGGGTCCTCCGGGGCAGGACCATCGGGGCCCCGGTGGCCGTCCTCATCCGGAACCGGGATTGGGAGAACTGGCGGGACCGGGAGTGGCCTCGGCTATCCGTGCCCCGTCCGGGCCACGCCGATCTGGCCGGCTATCTCAAGTACGATCTGGACGATTGCCGCCCGATCCTGGAGAGGGCCAGCGCTCGGGAGACGGCGGCGCGGGTGGCCGCCGGCGCCCTGGCCAGGCGCCTGCTGGCCGAGTTGGGCGTATCCGTCGGATCCTACGTGGAGCGTATCGGGGAGGCGGCGTTAGCTGAGTTGGCGCCGACTTGGAATCTGGCGGAACTGGCCGAGGGCAGCGATGTCCGCTGTCCAGACGGGAAAGTGGCCCAGGAGATGCGGGAGGGCATTGATCGGGCCCGCTCGGAGGGTGAGTCCCTGGGCGGGGTGGTGGTGGTGGTGGCCGCCGGCCTCCCGCCGGGGATGGGATCGCACGGGCAGTGGGACCGGAGGCTGGACGGTCGGCTGGCTCAGGCGATCATGAGCATTCAGGCCATCAAGGGCGTGGAGGTTGGCCCGGCTTTCACCAACGCCGGCCTGCCCGGGACCCGGGTGCATGACGGCATAGTGCCCGGCGAGCGAGCCGATGGCCTCACGGTGGGCGACGCCGGTTCCCTCCGCGTCACCAACCGGTCCGGCGGCCTGGAGGGAGGGATGACCACCGGGCAGCTCCTGGTGCTGCGGGCGGCCATGAAGCCCATTCCCACCACCATCCGGCCCCAACCCTCGCTGGATCTGGACACCGGGGAGCCGCATTCCACCGTCTACGAGCGCTCCGACGTCTGTGCCGTGCCGGCGGCGGCGGTGGTGGCCGAGGCCATGACGGCCCTGGTTCTGGCCGATGCCATGGTGGAGAAGTTTGGGGGGGATTCCCTCGACGCTCTGAGGGAGGCCCTACGCTCCTACCTAGCGCGGCCGGTGTGTGGCCGAGTGGCGTCCAGGGCGGGAGGGTAGGTGGAGGACCGGCGTAACATCGTTCTCACCGGGTTCATGGGCTGCGGCAAGACGGTAGTTGGGCGCTTGGCGGCTGAGAGGCTGTCGCGTCCTTTCGTGGACATGGACGAGGTGATCGCTCAGCGTCTGGGCATGCCGGTGAAGGACGTGTTCCGCCGCCTGGGAGAGCCGTTCTTTCGACGAGAGGAAGCAGCCCTCTGCCGGGAACTGGCCGAACGCCGGGGGCTCGTCATTGCCACCGGCGGTGGGGCCTTGGTGGACCGAGGCAACCGGGAGAGCCTCGGACGTGGGGCGGTGGCGATACGTCTGGCGGCCTCCCCCGAGGCCCTATGGGAGAGAGTGGAGCACGCCCAGGATCGTCCCCTTCTGGCGACGCGGGACCGTCGGGCTGGGATGGAGGAGCTGCTGGCTCGGCGAGAGGCCGCCTATCTGGAAGTACCCCACCAGGTGAATACCACCGGACGGTCGCTGGACGAGGTGGCCGATCTGGTGATCGGCATCGCCGAAAACGCCGAGCGGGTGGGGGAGCGATGGATTGGGGTCCACCACCCGGGAGGGTTCTACCCGGTTTTCATCACCCGGGGCGGGCTGGCCTCCACCGGGATCTATCTGGGGACCAGGGGCCTACAGGGATCTCCCGTGGTCATCACCGACGATGCCGTTGGGCCACTCTGGGGCGAGATGGTGGGGCAAAGCGTACCGACGGAGGGCCCCCCAGCCCAAACCCTTGCTTTTCCCCACGGCGAGCGGCACAAGACCTTGGACACTGTCCAGGACCTAGTCGCGGGCATGATCGCGGCCGGTTTCGGCCGAGATACCACCGTGATTGCCCTTGGGGGAGGAGTAGTAGGGGACACGGCGGGGTTGGTCGCCGCTCTCTATATGCGTGGGGTGCCCCTGGTGCAACTGCCCACTACCCTGCTGGCCGCCTTTGACTCCAGCGTGGGCGGGAAGGTAGCGGTGGATCTCCCGGCGGGCAAGAACCTGGTCGGTGCCTTCAAGCAACCGGAGCTGGTGCTGATTGACGTGGAGGCCATGGGAACTCTGCCGGAAGAGGAGCGACGCTCCGGCCTGGCGGAGGCGGTTAAGCACGGGCTAATCGCTGATCCTGTCCTGTTCGAGATGCTGAGAAAGGGCAGCTACGATCTGGCCGAGGTGGTGGAGCGTTCGGTGCGGGTGAAGGCAGAGGTGGTGGAGGTGGATCCCTACGAGCACGGTCGTCGGGCGGTGCTCAACCTCGGGCACACCTTCGGGCACGCCTTCGAGAAGCTGAGCCACTTCCGGTTGCGGCACGGGGAAGGGGTGGCCATCGGGATGGTCCTGGCCTGTCGGCTGGCGGCTCACCGGGGCCTGTGCCTCCCGAGCCTGGTGGAAGAGGTCTCCGCCTGTCTACGGCAACTGGGCCTGCCCACCGAGCCGCCGGATTACCCGGCCGCGGCGGTCATCGAGGCCATGCAGAGCGACAAGAAGAAGCGGGGTGGTCAGCTTCGCTTTGTGTTGCCGGTGGCCATGGGCGATGTGCGCGTGTATGACGACATATCCGGTGAGGAGCTTGAGAGCCTATTGGGCTCGGAGTTGGGCCCTGCCGGCCGTGCCAGGTAGCGGCCCGAATCTCGCCTCGGAGCGCCACATCCCTCCCCTGAGGGCCGGCCGCTTCCGAGCCGGTCGGTGGACCGGGCACCTGCTGGTCATCGTCAGCTACTCACTTCTGGCCGCTCTCCTCACCTGGCCCCTGATCCTGCGCTTTGCCACTCACGTTCCCGGCGATGGGGGCGACGACCCGGCACTGGTCTGGAACCTGTGGTGGGTGAGAGAAGCCCTGCTGAAGGCCACCAACCCCTTCCAGTGCGACTGGATGTTCTTCCCCATCGGCATCAACCTGGCCTTCTACACCCTCACCGTGCTCAATGCCTGTCTGTCTGCCCCGTTCCAAGGCATCATGAGCCTGGTGCCGACGAGCAACCTGATCCTCCTGTCGTCGTATGTCCTCGGGGGCTACGGCGCCTACCTTCTAACTCTGCACGTCCTCCGAGATCGACCCGGGAGACGGGGCGCGGCCTGGTTCGCCGGGGTGGTGTATGCGTTCGCGGCACCCAAGATGTTCTATGCCGCTCTGGGGCAGTTCAACATCGCCAGCTCTCAATGGGTGCCCTTCGCAGTGCTCTACTTACTGAAAACCGTGGACCGGGCCCGGCCCAAGGACGCGGCCTTGGCGGCTATCTTCATCGGCCTGCAAGCCTGGGCCGAGATGACCTACGCCTCCTTCCTGCTGATCTTTCTCGGTCTTCTGTTGCTCTGGCGGCTTGGGGAGTTGGCCCTGCAGGGGCGGAAGGCGCTCGTCGGAGCCCTCCCGCCTCTGATCCGGAATCTGGCGGTGCTGAGCGGCATGTCGTTGCTGCTCATCTCGCCTATCCTCGCCAATATGCTTCCCGACATGATTTCGGAGGGGGACTTCACTGTCGTGGGCGGCGGTTTCGCTGACGTCTTCTCGGCGGATGTGGCCGGCTTCTTGGTCCCCACTATGCTGCACCCGCTGCTC
>JBBQIE010000006.1:0-18041 GCA_038324625.1 Anaerolineae bacterium
GGCGGTCTCCACCCGGCTCTTGCCGTCCTCTTGGACGATACGGATCACGTTCTCGGTGACGCCTTCCAGGGAGTCGTCGTGGCTGATGACGAAAAGCTGGTCTAGGTCTCGGATTCCCCGAATCTGGTCCGCCAGGCCACGGCGGCGATCGCTATCCAGGTTGACGGTGGGCTCGTCGAAGAAGGCGATGCGCACGTCGGAAAGCTCGCGGAGCAGGCCCAGGCGCACGGCCAAGGCGGCGGCCATCTGCTCCCCCCCGGAGAGCTGGGCGAACTCCCGCGTTTCCCCCCCTCGGCGCACGGTGATCCCGTAGTCGTCCTCCCAGCGCAGCTCCAGGGCATAGTCTCCCATGAGTTCGGCATAGCAGGTGTAGGCCCGGCGCGAGACCCGGGACAGCACCCGGCGGGCCATCTCCGGGCCGGTGGCGCGGATGGCCTCGCGCAGGAAGCGCAGAGACTCGATGGCCTCGCCGTCCCGCTTAACCTGTAGCCGCAGATCATCGCGTTGCTTCTCCAGCGCCGCCAGGGCCTCCAGGCGCTCCCGGCTCTCCTCTACCTGAGTCTCGAGGCCGGAGGTGCGGGCGCGGGCCTCGGCGGCACTCGCCTCCAGACCTCTCTCTTCCTCGCGGACGCTCCGGTGGTGGTCCGGGTTATAGCCTTGCAGGAGTGAGGCCAAACTCTCGTCGGCGCCGGCGTGCGCGGCCTGAGCCTCGGCTAGGGCTGACTGTCGGGCTTCCTGTTCTTGGCTCCGGGCCGGTAGCTGCTCGGCCAGGGGATGAAACCGTTCGTAGGAGTCGTAGTCTCGGCGGTAGCCATCGCGGGCGGCCCGGGCTTGGGCCAGCCGGTCCTCCAGTCCCTCATACTGATCGAGGGCAGTGGAGAGTCCCTCGTGTTTCTTCTCCGCTTCCTGATGTCTCGCGGTCGCTGACGCCAGGTCCCGCTCGATGGCCGGCCCCTCGGCGGCCACGCTGGTGGCCACCGCCATCTGGGAGCGGGCATCTCCAAGGGAGGCAAGCTCCTGCTCCAGCCCGATCGTTGTCTCCTCCAGGCCCACCAGCGCCTCGAACTCGCGCCCGACTTCCTCTCGCTCGTCCTCCAGGGCCTGGATGCCCTCCTGAAGCGGGCCGGCGGCGGCTTCCACCCGGCGCAGGCGGTCCAGTTCCGCCCCCAAGCGGGTGGATTCTGCTTCGGCGGTCGTGGCCTGCTTGCGGAGGGCGGTCAGGACTTGGCGGCATTGGCGCCGTCGGCCCTGGTTGGCCTGGGTCTGCTCGGCGAGGTGAGCGAGAAACGACTGGGAATCGCCGGCCTCGAAAGGCCGGCCGCAGACCGGGCAGGCGGCGCCCTCGCCCAGTCGTACCGCCTCGGCCGCCTCTTCCTGGGACTTGATCTCCGAGTCCAGCAGGTTCCCTCTGGCTTCTTCCTCGGCGATGCGGCCGCGGGTCTCCTGCCGCGTTCGTTCCGCTCGCTCCAGGAGGGAGGGGACATCGGCCAAGTCGGTCCTTTCCCGCGCCAGATCTTCCTGCTCGCTGAGACGGCGCTTGAGCGTGCTCTCCAGGCCGGCCAGCTGCTTGCCGAGGTCAGCGCGCTTGGCCTCCCGGCGGCGGGCCTCCGCCAGGTCCTGTTCTAGCTGCTCCTGGCGGACGACCAAGGGCGCGAGTTGCTCTGTCCGGGCTCCGGCCCCGGCTGCCCGGTCCAAGCGTTGGCGGATGGAAGCGAGGTTGGCTTCCAGTGTGGATAGGCTGGTCCCGACGAGGTGGAGTTGCTGCCGGAGGCTCTCCCGCCCGGCCATTTGAGCCTCGAGCTGTCGCGAGGTCCCTTCCCACTCGATATAGGCGTCGTGGCCGGACTTCGCCGCTAGGGCGGTCTCGGCTGCCTGCAACGCCTCCGCCACCAGTCGCTCCGCCTGAGTGGCCCGCTCGCGGGCGAGCCCCAAGGCGTTATGAGCGGCGGCCAGCTGTTCTCTTTGGCGGTCTACCTCTTCCTGCCGGCGATCGAGGTCGAGCCGCTGGGCGCGCACGGTTTCCAGCGAGCCCGTGACCGCTTGCAGCCGAGCCTGGGCTTCTCCGAGGAGGCGGCGCAGTTCCCCGTCGCGATCGCGAGCGGCTTGATGGTCCGTGAGCTGGGCTTCCAGCATCTCCAGCTTGCCCTCGAGGTTAGCCAGGCGGGCCCTACCCCATTGCAGAGGCCGGCTCAGGCGTTGGTGGGCGAGCTCATACTCCTGGAGAGCCAGCAGTTCCTCGAAACGAGCCTTTCGCGGGGCGTCGGAAAGCAAGAAGTCGGTGGTCAACTGTCCCTGAGGAACGCCGATGACACCCTCGAAGAGGGAAGCCGGCCTGGCCCCAGGCCCCAGGCCGAGATGCTGGAGTAGCTCCTCTTGCACCCCGCGCACGCCCGAGGCCATTTCCAGATTGAGGGCGGCGCTGACCAGGGTGGCCGGGGAGGGGCCGGAGCGCCTCAGTTCCCGCTTGGCATAGTAGGTCAGACCGTCCAGGCTGGAGGTGAAGGCTACCTCGATGCGACCGAAGGCGGCCCCGGTGCGGATGAGCTGCTCCTGCTTGACTCGCTGGGAGCCGAAGAGGGCCAGGCCGATGGCCTCGATCAGGGTGGACTTGCCCGCCCCATTTTGGCCGCAGATGGCATTGGTCCCGGGCGAGAAGCGGACGGAGACCTTCTCGTAGGACTTGATATTCTCGAGGTTAACCTGTTCTATCAGCATCGCCTACCGTCGGTCCAGTGGGGTCGTGGTTTTCCATGTCGGCGAGCACTCGGCTGAATAGCTCCTCGCCCTCGGCGCCGGCAAGGGCCATGTCCTTGAGTTCCAGGGCCAGGTGCGCCAGCGGTTCTCGGCGGGACCGGTAGCGGGAGTCGGCCCCGATCAGATCCCGCAGGATATCCTCCTCCATCTGGGCCCGAGTCAGCCCTTCATCGAGGGGGGCCATCCCGGAGTCGAAGCTGGTCAGATTGCGCACCAGCACCTTGAGGGCGCCGGTCTGGGCCTCAACCGCGGAGGCGAGGCCGCTCAAGTCCAGCGAAGCGGGGGAGAAGAGCAGCCGCCCTCGGAGAGCCAAGTCCACGATGGGAGCCTGCCCGTCGTTCCTCACCGAGGCCGTAGCGAGGCGGAGAGCCAGGCCCTGAAGGGAGTCCGGGGTGGGGCAGTCGGCAACGTCCAGGAGCAGGCGATGGAAGGGGCGGCGGGGGCAGGCGGTTCTCTGGGCGGTGTGCGACCACTGTCCGGACCCGTCCTCGCTCACCTCCACCGTGAACCAGCCACCTTCCTGTTGGGCCTCATCGGCGGCGATGGCCTCCAGGGAGCCGGGATTGTAGATGGGCGGCTCGGCCTCCGAGCGTTCGAAGGGCATATGGCGGTGGCCGAGAGCCACGTAGTCCACCAGGCCCCGGAGGGGCTGGAGGTGCTCGTGACGCAGGGGCTCATTGACCCCGGGGATGGAGCCCTCGATGCCGGCGTGGAGCATCAACACGGTGAACTTCCGCTCCCGAGTGCTGAGGGCCTCGGGCAGTTGGGGCAGGAGCCGGGGCAGGGACGCCCCCAGGTAGGGAAGACCGATCACCCGTAGGGAGTCGGTCTCATAGAGGGAGCCGTGTCCCTCACCGCCCGACTCCAACTGGAGCCTGCCGTTCTCGATGGCCAGGTCCAGGTGGGTGAGATAGCCGAGATCGTGCAGCAAGGTCAGCCAGGAATGGGCCCCGCCGCGCCATCCGAGGTCGTGGTTGCCGGCCACCGCCAGCACCGGGATGCCCGCCTCCTTGAGCCTCTCCAGGAGGGTGATGGCCAGCAGCAGGCTGGAGGGGTCTACCTGGCGGTTGTGGAACAGGTCGCCGGCGATGAGAAAGGCATCTGCTTGACAGTCACGGGCGGCGGCGACCGCCCGGCCGAAGGCGCGGGCGATATCCAAGGCTCGCTCCTCCAGCCCGTATTGCTGATAGCCGAGATGCACGTCGGCCACGTGAACGAATCTCATTGGCTTCGGCTACTCTCCCCCGCATAATGGGTACCGGCGGAACCTAGCACATCTCCTCCGCCGGTTCAAGAGCCTCCTGGCTTGGGCCGTTGGGTGAGGCCCCATTCCTGCTGATGCTGATGGGGCCGAACAGGTCCTCCTGGGTGGCCACCACCCGGTGGCGGCGCACCAGCTCCAGGACGGCCACGAAGGTCACCACCACCTCGGGGCGGGACCTAGCCCCGGCGATGAGGTCGGAGAAAAGGACTGCCGCCTCGCGGATCAGGCGGCGAAGGATGAGCTTGACCTTTTCGGGTAGGGAGAAGGTGAGGGCCTCCACGAACGTGCCGTCATCCTCAATCTCATCGCGGCCGGGGGCGAAGAGGCGCCGCATGGCCAGGAGCAACTGGGCCGGACGAGAGGGCCGGGGCACCAGGACCGGGGGGTCGGGAAGAGTGGGCTCGCGGGAGTAGCGAGTCAGGCCCGCCGCCATGCGCTCGGAGAGCCAACGGGAGGCCTCCCGGTAGCGCCGATACTCCTGGAGGCGCTGGATGAGGTCGGCGGCGGGGTCCTCCTCCTCTTCTTCCGTCACTGCCGAGGGCAACAGCACTCGCGACTTGATGAGAAGCAGACGGGCCGCCACCTCGATGAAGGCGGCCAAATCGGCCGGATCGCGTTCGCCCAAGCTGCGAATGTGCTCCAGGTACTGCCCGGCGACGGTCGCCAAGCTGATGGCGGTAATCTCCAGCCGCCGGCTCTCGATCAAGTCGAGGAGCAGGTCTACCGGCCCCTGGAAGGCGGGCAACTCCACCTCGTACCTGGTGTCGGCGGACTCCCTGGAGGCGATGGCCTCAAGCGCCAAACTTGCCCAGTCTCCCGGCGTTGGCCATGGCCAAGGGCATGATGTCCACCGAGCGGATCATCCCCAGCCCCCCGTGGGCGCAGGTGGTCTCCGAGAAGCGGGTGACGTCGTCGGCGCGGCAGACGTCGCTGGCGATCAGGGTGGGCACCGGGTGCCAGGAGTGGCCGGCCAGCCTCGCCGGGCTGGAGTGGTCGGCGGTCACTACCAACACATCCGGGTTAAGGGCAAGCAGGCGAGGGACGAAGGTGTCGGCGTCCTCGATGACCTTCACCTTGGCGTCGAAATCGCCATCCTCGCCGCGGCTGTCGGTGTACTTGAGGTGGAGGTAGAAGAAGTCATATCGGTCCCAGTTCTCCTCCAGGGTGGCCACCTCGTCGGCGAAGGTGCCCCCGGTGGAGAGGACATCCATTCCCACCAGCTTGGCCAGGCCCCGGTACATGGGGTAAGCGGCGATGGCGGCTGCCCGCAGGCCGTAGATGTCGGCCATCTTGGGCAGGGAGGGGTCGCGAGAGAAGCCGCGCAGTAGGAAGCTGTTGGCCGGGTGGTGGGGGGCCAGGGCCTCGTGGGCCTTCTTCATCCACTCTCGGACCAGCCGGGTGGTCTTCTCGGCCTCGGGGGCCAAGGCTTCCAGGGGAAGGGCCTTCTTCCCGACCGCCTGGGGATCGGTGTCTGAGAGTCGGGGATCGAGGCCCTCGCCGCGGAGGACCAGGCCGAACCGGTGTTCCTTGACCGGAAGGACGAATACCTGGAGCCCGGGCACCTCGATCTCCTGGAGCAGACGGCACAGCTCGGTGGCCTTCTCGGTGGAGATGCGCCCGGCTCGGCGATCGGTGACGACCCCGTCCTCGTCCATGGTGCAGAAGTTACCGCGGGCGGCCACGTCCTGATCTTGAAGGGGGAAGTCAATGCCCAGGACCTCCATGACCCCGCGGCCGATCTCGCAGGCGATGGGGTCATAGCCGAAGAGGCCCAGGTGCGCCGGGCCGCTGCCGGGGATGATGCCCGGGGCCACCGGCAGGCTGAGGCCGCAGACACCTTGGGCGGCCAGGGCATCGAGGTTCGGGGTGGAGGCCGTCTCCAGCTCGGTCTTGCCCCCGAGCACCATGGGCAGCCCGCCGAGGCCGTCCATGACCCACATCACGATCTTGCTGTCCGCCGTGATGTGGAGGCTTTTCATGAGTTCGAGGTAGTCCATGCGAGCTGCTCCTCAAGGGCGAAGTGCGCCTCCAGCGGGGCCGGCGGAAACATCGGACCTCCTTCGGCCGGCCGGCGGCATGAGGGGGATGGACCATTGCGGCCCATCCCCCTTGCGTGCAAAGTGAGTGCCTACCGACGCTACTACTCGACAGCGGACTCGGTCTGGGGATCGAAGATGTGCATGTGGTCCATGTTCAGGACCAGTTCCATCTCGTCGCCGGGCTCCACGCGAGTGCGCGGGTCCACTTTGGCCACGAACTGCTTGTTGCCGGTCATGAGGTAGAGGGAGATCTCGCTACCCATCAACTCGACCACATCCGTCTTCGCCCGCAGCCTGGCCTCACGCACTCCAGGGGGGACGAACTGCTCGGAGTGGCAGTCCTCGGGGCGGATGCCGAAGATGACTTCGCGGTTGCTGTAGGGTGCGTAGACTTCCTTGCGGGCGGGCGGGACCTGCACCCGGAAGGTGCCCCCGTCCACGTAGAGCTCGCCGTCTTCCTGGACCAAGGTGGCCGGGAAGAAGTTCATGGCCGGGCTGCCGATGAAGCCGGCCACGAAGGTGTTGGTCGGGTAGTCGTAGAGGCGCTGCGGCGTATCCAGCTGCTGTAGAATGCCGTCGCGGAGCACGGCGATCCGAGTGCCCATAGTCATGGCTTCGACCTGGTCGTGGGTCACGTAGATGAAGGTGGCCTCGAGCCGCTGGTGGAGGCGGGTAAGCTCGGTGCGGGTCTGCACGCGGAGCTTGGCGTCCAGGTTGGAGAGGGGCTCGTCCATGAGGAAGACCAGGGGGTCACGAACGATGGCGCGACCGACGGCCACGCGCTGGCGCTGGCCACCGGAGAGCTGCTTCGGCTTGCGATCCAGGAGCTCCTGGATGCCGAGGATGGTGGCCGACTCCCGGACGCGGCGGTCAATCTCCGCCTTGGGGGTCTTGCGGAGCTTCAGGCCGAAGGCCATGTTGTCGTAGACGCTCATGTGCGGGTAGAGAGCGTAGCTCTGGAACACCATGGCGATGTCCCGGTCCTTGGGAGGAACGTCGTTCACCAGGCGGTCGCCGATGTAGATGTTACCCTCATCGGCTTCCTCGAGGCCGGCCAGCAGCCGGAGGGAGGTGGTCTTGCCGCAGCCGGAGGGGCCCACGAAGACTAGGAACTCCTTGTCGTCAACGTGGATGTTGAGGTCGTTGACGGCCACGACGTCGCCGAACCGCTTGGTAATGTGCTCGAAGGTTACGCTAGCCATTTTGACTCCTTGGATGGGCCGCGCCCAGGGACGCGACATGATGGTGAGCCCGAGGGCTCAAGCGTAGCGACAGGATGACAGAACTTTTCGGTCACCGGATCGCCAGGTCCGGCGGGCACAGGGCCTATACCGTTCATCCTTCGCCGAATCATGTCACATCGGCCGGCACCTCCAGGCTGGGGGAGGGGTCGCCCGCGAAGGCGACTCCGGCGGAGAGATCCCGCGAGCCGGTGGCTGGAGCGGTCCGCGGTGAGCACCCCCATGCGCTCACCGCCCCGGCCGGCAGGTCCGCCGTCCACGACTAACCGTGGGAGGAGTGTAATGCATTCCCGCTAGTTCTGCCAGTGGCCCGGGGCCATGGCCGCTATCCTTGTTGTTCATCCAAGAGGCAATCGCATCGGTTGTTGCCACGCGCGCATTCGGACTCGATAATCGGCTAGGCGACGGCGGGAGGGGTCGGGATGAAGCAATCAGAGAGACTAACATTTGAGGAACTGAGCGACCGTCTGCGCGAGCTTGAGCAGGTACAGGGGCTCTCGACCATCGAGTTCTACCGTCGCTACCGGAGTGGCGAGATGGGCGACGATGAGGAGATGATGCTCTGGGCGGGGTTGTATCATCTCTACCTGACGTCGCTGCCGGTGCGGCAATTCATGGTTGAGGCCTCGTGCTGAGGTCGTTTGGATGAGCGGTCCGGCGGCCCTTCTCCTGGATCCGCGCTCTTGGGAGCGAGAGCATGCCTGAGAAGGCCGGCAGGCATTTTCAGGGGCGAGACGCCGTTAGCGCGGCCAAGCCGCGAGAACAGCAAACCGGCCGGCAGAGTTCTCTGCCGGCCGGGTGTTTGGCTGGGGGACGAGGATTCGAACCTCGGCTAGACGATCCAGAGTCGCCTGTCCTACCGCTAGACGATCCCCCAATGACGGTGTAAAGTATACCGGTGGCGGCGGAGGGGCGCAAGCTCGCCGAGTGTCGGGAGCCCGTGCGCCGAGCCCTACACGCCGATCCGCGCCATAGTCCGGCCCCATCAGGTAACCGTGCAATGCCCGAAAACGACAAGGCACCGCTATGGCGTCGGCTCCGACGCCGTCTCCCCATAGATGCCGATGCTCTCGGCTCCCTCAGGCGCCCGAGCTTCATATATCTCTTGGCCCAGCAGTTTGTCTCCTTGGCAGCCACCTTCGCCATCAGCTTCGCCTCGGTGGCCAAGGTCATCGAGTCCACTGGGTCCGGGGTACAGACCGCTTTCACCATCCTCTCGGTGGCGGTTCCCGGGCTGCTGTTCGGGCTGCTCGGCGGGGTCACGGTGGACCGGGTCAGCCGGCGGACTATCCTCATCATCACCAACGTGATGCGAGGGCTGTTGGCCATTACCGCCCCTCTATACTTTCATCTCCTTCCGGAGCAGGGGCTATTCTGGACCATACTCATCGTCAACTTCTTGCTCTCGGCCGTGGGCCAGTTCAACTTCCCGGCGGAAGCGGCCATGATTCCCTACCTTGTCACCAGCGAAGAGCTTCTCGCCGCCAATTCCGTCTTCAACGTCAGCTACCTGGCTGCCATCGGGTTCGGGAGCGTGGTTTGGGGTCCACTGTCTGTGCGCTTCTTCGGGGTGGAGTGGGCCTACTTCGGGTCGGGCATTCTGCTGTTTCTGAGCCTAATCGCCTTGAGGCGTATCCCCAAGGACCCGGCACCGCGGGAGCGGATGCTGCGGCGCAGCCGCTACGCTCGCCTCCGGCATGTGGCCACTCTGGTGGCGGACATCCGGGAGGGGATGCTCTTTGCCATCCGTAACTCGGCGGTCAGCGTGGCCATCCTGGCGCTCATTAGCCAGACGGCCTTGGCCCTGGGAATGGTGGCGGTGTTCCCGGTGGTCATGAGCAGCCGGTTCGGGATAGCCATCTACAACCTGCCCCTGCTGGCCTTGCCCGGAGCGGTCGGAGCCGGAATCGGCTTGCTCATTCTTCTGTCGCCTCTCGGTAATCGGGCCCCACGACCGCGATTGGTCGTGATCGGGAACGGCCTCATCACCCTCGGGCTTCTCGGCTTGACTCTCTCCCTCACCGTGACCGACTGGGGAGTGACCGGGATACTCGGCTCCTTCCCCCTGATAGGAACGGGCTTCGTCATGGCCTACATATCCGGCAAGAGCATTTTGCAGGAGGAGCCGCCGGATTACCTGCGGGGACGGGTGATCAGCCTCCAGCTGACTCTCAACAACGTGGCCTCCCTCCTGCCCACAGTGGTGGCGGGCTGGGGGTTGGATACCCTGGGGGCATCGGCGGTCTTCTGGGCCGCCACCGTCACCTTCGGCCTGCTGGTCATTCTTACCGGGGTGTGGGTGAGGCGCTTCTCCTCGTAGTACCGGTGCCGGCGGCCCTCGGTGTATAATCAGGCCGCTCAGCGGCATCTCAGAAGGAGCGACCTAGTCATGGTGAGCAAGGAACTGCTGGATATCCTGGTTTGTCCGTACTGCAAGACCCCGGTCACTCTACACGATAGCAGTTGGCTGCTCTGCGGGAATCCGGACTGCCGTCGTAAGTACCCGATCAAGGACGACATCCCGGTGATGCTAATCGAGGAAGGAGACAAATGGATAGACATCGAGCCCGAGGACTTGCCCGATCCGCGGGGGCTGCGCTTCTAGCCCTACTGCTGGCCGTAGTGACGTTTGGCGGCTCAGCAACGGCTGCCACTCCGGCCTGGGCCACCCTGGAGTCGGTTCCCCCCGCAGTGGACTTCGGCAGCAGCGTGGTCTTCGATATGCAAGCGCAGGCAACCCGCCCTCCTGTCCACGCCTGGCTGGTCTTCAGTCTCGAGGGTGAACGGGCCCTCAATCGCGCTGACGCCGAGTTCGATGGCACGAGGACCATTGATGCTCAGTGGACCTGGGAGCTGGAGCCGGGGATGCTTTCCCCGGGGACCACGGTCAACTACTACTGGGAGCTGGAGGACGAGCAAGGTCGCCGGGTGAAGGGGGCCGAGGGCAGCTTCCGGTACGAGGACAGTCGGTTTGGCTGGGAGAGCGTGGAGAACGGCGGCCTGGCCGTCTTCTTCTACCGCAACCGCGATGACGCCGAGGACGTTCTGGCCGCGGGTGCTGCCGCTCTGGAACGTATCGCCGAGGGTACCGGCATGGAGCCGCTTCGCACTCTGCGGGTCTATATCTACTCCTCGCAGCGGGATATGTCCCTGGCCATCCCGTCGCGTAGCGAGACCTTCGATGCTCGCACCGTGACTCTGGGGATGAGCATGGGATCGGATGCTCTGGTCTTGCTGGGCGCGGACCCCGGGCTGCTGGAGACGACGGCACACGAGTTGTCTCATGCCGTCATCAACCAGAACACCGACAGCCCCTTCGCCGACATCCCCCGCTGGCTGGACGAAGGGTTGGCCATGTACGCGGAGGGAGTTATCCCCACCGACAACGCCCGCGACCTGGCCACGGCGGTGCGACAGGGCAAATTGATCTCCCTGCGCTCCATGACCTCCTACCCCGGCGATTCCGGGCTGGTGGACCTCTACTACGGTCAGGCCTACAGCGTGGCCGAGTTCATGGTTCAGACCTACGGGTCTCCCAAGATGCGCGATCTGCTGGCGCTGCTCCGCGATGGGGTCTCCATTGATGAGGCGCTGGTGGAAGCCTACGGCATGACCTTCAACGAACTCGAGAGTGCCTGGCTGGCCGATCTGGGCGTTTCCGTGGCGCCGGTGACGACACCCACCCCAGGGGCGGCGGGGCGTATCCAGAAGAAGACGGAGGCTACTGCCGTTCCCGAGGCCGCTACTCGGACGGGCTCTCCGCTCCCTTGCCCCAGCACCATGATGCCGGGGGCGGTGGCGGTGGTGTGGTTTGGGGGAAAGCTCCGGCGGGCGGCCTAGTCCTTAGCCGGGACGCGGTAGTGATCGAAGTCACGGGCGACCGCGACCTCGGGGAAGATGGCTGAGGCCTCGGCATAGACCTCGGTGTCGTTGTGCCGCCGGGAGATGTGGGTGAGGATGAGTTGCCCGGCTCCGGCCTCCTTGGCCAAGAGGGCAGCCTCGGCGGCGGTGATGTGCCCGAAGCGCCGGGCGAGATCGGTCTCGGCGGCGAGATAGGTGGCCTCGATGACCAGGGTGTCCACCCCGGCGACGGACGCCAGCAGGTCTCCGGTACTGGCGGTGTCGCCGACGAAGGCTAGGCGGGCTCCGGGACGGGCGGGACCAAGGACGTCATCCGGGTGGACCACGGTTCCGTTGGCCAGGGTGACCGCTCGTCCCCGCACGAGTGCCGCCCGCTCCGGCCCCTGGGGCACCCCGAGGTCGGCGGCAACCTCGACCAGGAACGGGCGGCGCTCCTTCTCCTCGATGAGGTAGCCATAGCAGCCGGGGCCGCGGTGCCGGACGGGAAAGGCGGAGACCCGGAGGTCGGAGTACTCAAGAAACACACCGGGGCTCAAGGCCCGATAGTCCACCGCGTAGGTGGGCTCCCCGGTCCCGAAAACCACCTCCATGAGGGCCTGAACCCGCTCCAGGGCCCAGCTTCCCCCATAGATGCTCACCTTCTCGATCGCCTCCCAGCGGGCGAAGGTCGAGACCAAGCCGCCCAGGCCGAGGATGTGGTCCAGGTGCCCATGGGTGAGCAGGATTTGGTTCAGGCGCTTGAAGCCCAGGCCGCTCCGGAGGAGTTGGCGCTGCGTCCCCTCGCCGCAATCAACGAGGAAGCGCCGGTCGCGATGCATCACCATCGCCGAGGACAGGCCCCGGCGGATCGAGGGAGCGCTGGCGGACGTGCCGAGAAAGACGATTTCAATCATGGATGTGTTTGGCCTGAGATGAGGTTGTGCTGGTGGGGCCGCACCGGACCCGGAACACCTTATGAGCGAACGGCGGCGCTGTCAAGAAGCGCTGGGAAAGGGGCGTATCTCAACTTAGGGGCCGGGTGCTGCTTCCTTCCCGTCACGCCCAGGTTCCCTGTCACCCCGAACAAAGTGAGGGGTCTTTGCCCCACGAAAAAGATGCCTCACTCCGCTGGAAAACGCTGCGTTCGGCATGACAGAGTATGATCCGCCATAGGGGATGAGAATCGGCCCCCAGGTTGAGACACACCCTGGGAAGGTCGCGGGTTTGGGGACCTCACGCGAAGACGCTAAGACGCCAAGGTAGGCGATGCCGTTGAGGGCTGCTGTGTGAGTTCGAGTGCGCCTCGCCGGGCGTTCGCCGATCGTGGTGGTCTGAGATAGGATGGAACGGTGGCAGACGCAACACTCAATGGAGGTGGGTCCGGTGGGAGCGATGGCATCTGAAGCCTCTCTGGCGATCAATGGGGGGGAGAAGGCGGTTGGTGAGTTCGAGGCTGAGCGAGCCGGTATGGCCCCGAAGGTGGGGCTGGACGAGTTCATGGCTTTGGCGGATACCTTCGGGTATAGCCGCGAGGCTCAGGAGAAGATACGGGCCATCCTGGTCCCGGAGGCGGAGGGCCTCAACCCTCAGCTTGCTCGCTACTACAACCCCCGCCCCTCGCGGGTGGCCATGTTCGAGGAGTTGGCCCGCGATCTGTTCGGGGTCAAGTATGCTCTCGGGGTGAATTCGGGCACGTCGGCCCTGATGGCGGCCTACGTGGCCGCAGGAGTCGGTCCCGGGTGTGAGGTGATCGTCCCCGCCTACACCTTCTATGCCACGGCGGCGGCGGTGGTGGCGGCCAAGGGCATCCCCGTGATCGCCGAGATTGACGACTCCATGACCATTGACCCGGTGGACGTGGAACGCAAGATCACCCCCCGGACCAAGGCCATCGTCCCGGTACACATGCTGGGAGTGGCCGCGGACATGGACCCCATCCTGGCCATCGCTCGTAAGCATAACCTAATGGTCATCGAGGACAATGCCCAGTCCTGCGGCGGCAAGTACAAGGGGCGCTACCTGGGTACCTTGGGGAACCTAGGATGCTTCAGCCTCAGCAGCTATAAGGTGGTGGGCGCCGGTGAAGCAGGTATGGTCCTCACCGACGACGAGTGGCTGCACACCCGAGCAACCAGCCAGCACGACACCGCCGCCTGTTGGCGCCCGGACCGGTACGCCAAGGAGAGGCGCCCGGGTGAGCTGTTCTGCGGTCAGAACTACCGCATGTCCGAGCTGGAGGGGGCGGTCAACTACGTGCAGCTCCAGAAGATGGAGGACCAGCAGCGGCGCTACAACACCAACATGCGCCGCATTGTGGCCGGGATGGATAGTTTCCGGGAGACGCGCTTGAGGCGCAGCAATGATCTTGAAGGTGACCTCGGCTACTGCCTGATCTTGCTGGCCGGCTCCCGGGAAGGGGCGAGCCGGATCGGCGAAGCTTTGGCGGCGGAGGGCCTTCCGGCCGGAGCCCGCGGCACCCAGGGCACCCGTGACTGGCACATCTACTCCTTCTGGGAGCAGATCCTGGAGCAGAAGACGGCCACCGAGGAGGGATGCCCCTTCACTTGCCCCTACTACGAGGGACCCCTTCCGGAGTATTCGGTGGATATGTGTGCCCGCTCCGCCGATCTCTTCGATCGGGCGGTGTTCATACGGGTCAACCAGTGGTGGACAGAGAATGACTGCGACCGGGTGGTGGGCGCCATCAATAAGGTCTGCGGGGTGTACGGATAGGATGGACTCGATGGGCAGAGGAGCGTGAGGTTGGATTCGCGGGAGATCGTTCAGCGGGCCATCGAGAGGCGGAAGCCTCCGCGAGTTCCTATCCACTACTGCAACCGCGACTTTGAGTCTTCCGATACCTTCTCGGTGGGGTTCGCGCCCGCTGAGGGGTTCGTTCCCAGCGAGCCCGGCATGACCGAGTGGGGCTATGTCTGGCAGTCGCTGGACGGGACGATGGGCCAGCCGCACGTTTGGCCTCTGGCCGACTGGGCTAACCTATCCTCGTACCGCCCGCCGGACCCGAGTGCGCCCGGGCGTTTCGAGACGGCGGCGAAAGCCATCGCCGACAACCCGGGGCGGTTCGTTCGCCTGAGCCTGGGGATCAGTGGGTTCAACCTGGCCACCTTCCTGCGCGGTTTTGGACAGTTCCTGGAGGATCTCTATCTGGCGCCGGACTGGGCCGGCGCCGTCTTGGACATGGTGTTCGGCTTCGAGGAGGGCCTGATCCGGCAGGCCATGCGCCTGCCGGTGGATGCCATCGCTTTCGGCGATGACTGGGGTACCCAGAAGGGCCTGATGATATCGCCGTCCCTGTGGCGGGAGGTGTTCCGACCACGTTACGCTCGGCAGTTCGCCCTGGTGCATGAGGCGGGGGGTAAGGTCTGGTTTCACAGCTGCGGCAACCTGGAGGCCATCCTCCCGGACTTGATCGAGATCGGGGTGGACGTGTTGGAGCTGCTTCAGCCGGATATCTTCGGCATCCAGAGCCTGGCGCGGCAGTTCGGGGGTCGGGTCTGCTTCTGCTGCTCGGTGGACCATCAGCGCCGAGCTGTGAGCGGCACCCGGGAGGAGATATTCGCCTATGCCCGCGAGCTACAGGAGGCGTTAGGATACCCGAACGGGGGGTTCATCGGCTACGTGGAAGACTACGCTTCCCTGGGCATGAGCGAGCAGAACTACCAGTGGATCCGCGAGGCGTTCCACGGCTTGCCGCCCTACCGGTGGTACTCACCATGAAGCGCCCTGAGCGCCTTTTCTAGCCTCGCTGACCCAGGGGCCGCACGGCAGAGAGCTTGATGGACACGGGGAGCTTGTCCAGCTCACCGAGAATGGCGGTGGTGGCCTCGAAGGCGGCCGCGAGCGCCTCCTCGCGGATGTGGCCGGCGGTGTCGTCTTGGAGGTGCCAGTTGGGCAGGAAGCCACCGGAGTCGGTGCCCACCAGGGCCAGAGCCCGATACCCGCGCTTGGAGGCTAGGCCGGCCTCGGTATAGCCGGCTCGCAGCTTCACCGGCCGCAGCCCCAGGCCGGGGTTGGCTCGCTCCGCCCTTTCCGCCATGCGAACCAGTTCCTTATTGCTGCGATAGGACCCGAGCATTCCCTCCCTGATACTATAGGCTGGGGACTTGATGCCCACGCCCTCCAGGGCGATGGCGTAGCCCTGAAGCAACTGATCGCCGTTCTCGGTGAGGAAGGCGGCCGCCCCGTGGCAACCGGTCTCCTCGGCCCCGGTGAACACCACCCAGACTCTAGTATGCTTCAGGGGGTGGGCCTGGTAGTAGCGTGCCAGCTCCAGGGCCACCCCGACGCTGGAGGCATTGTCGTTCGCCCCCGGCGTCTGGGGGGAGAAGTGGGCCAGGAGCATGGCCGCCAGAGCCAGGGTGGCGGTCACTGCCACCGGGGCCCCGACCCAAAGGGGCAGGGTGAACTCGCCGAACCAGGACCCCACCAGGGCTACTAGGGTCACCAGAAGAACGGCGATGGCGGCGTACATGGTCACGAAGAAGGCGGTCAGCAAGCCCTTGGAGCGGAAGAAGAAGGGGGCGCGACCGGTGTCGAGGTGACCGAAGATGACGGCGTTGCGGCCCTCTTCCTCGGTGGCGGGGATGGTCACGGCCACGTTCTGGCTCTGGGTCTTGGGAACGAGGCCGCTGAGGGGCGACCAGCCGAAGTTGAGCTTGGTGTAGATCTCCCAAAGGGCAAAGGCGCAGGCCAGCCCGCCCAGATAGGCGCCCAGGGCTGACCCCCGCAGCAGGGCCCACAATCCTATCCCCAGCAGCGCCACCAAACTGGCCAGAGCATAGGGTAGCCACTCCGATTGGGCGGCGGCGAACTCCTGCCATCCCACGTTGGCTATACCCATCCCCGAGAGGGACTTCTGAACGTACTGGGCCGCCTCTCGCTCCTCGTCCGATCCCGTCGGTCGAGGGCCGATCTCGTCCGCGAGCCGGCGGACGTGAGCCATGGCTCGGGCTCCGACGGAGGCATCCGCGAGTGTTCCCTGGTCGGTTTCAGGTGTTGGCACTAGACCTCCCCACAGTATCTCAGCGTGTCCCCGTGGCCGCGATAGTCGAAACGCTTTCCCTCGGCGGCCAGGATCACCCGGTATCCCGGGGTGATGACCGCCGCGTAGACCTTGCCGGGTTCGGGGCAGCCCAGGCCGGCATCGGGCCACTGCGTCGCCTGGAGGCTGACCAGTTGGACGGCCTCGATGGTCACCCGGAGCCGATGGGCCAGATCGGTGCGGGCCTGATGGACCAGCCGGGACTCAGTCCCTGAGGGTTCGGTCATGTCTTTGCCTTCCAGACTAGTCAGGTACTAAGCGGCGGACGATCTCGGCCTCGCTGAGGCCCGATACCTCCACCGTCTTCAGGCGGGACCGGCCTCCGCGGATCAGACTCAGTCGCCACCGAGGCAGGGACAGGGCATCGGCCAGGAAGGCGATCAGTGCCTCGTTAGCGGCACCCTCCACCGGTGGAGCGGTCAGGCGCACTCGCAGGACCCCGGCATCATATCCTGCCACTTGGTCCCGACTTGACCGGGGAGTGACCCGAACCGCGAGGCGAACGACCTCTTCCTGAGCCACGCCTGGCTGCTACAGCCCCAGGAGCAGGTTGGTGATGACGCTCTGCAATAGCCGTAGGACCAGGAGCGCCACTATAGGAGTGATGTCAATCATGCCGATGGGGGGTATGAAGCGACGAAAAGGCACTAGAATCGGATCGGTGATCTGATACAGCAGCTGCACGAAGCGGTTGTAAGGATCAACCCGAAACCAGGACAGCAGGATACGCACGAAAATGGCCAGACTCAGGGCCTCGAAGAGAATGCTGACGAAGTTCACGATGAAGTATTTCATGTGCTTCTCCCCAATTCGCGCGCCCGTTGCAGCCCGGCTCCGACGGCCTCGGCGAAGGCGGCGCGAACGGCTCTGGATTCGAGGGTCTGGAGCCCGGCGGCGGTGGTGCCACCGGGCGAGGTGACGCTCTCCCGGATCAGGGTCGGGTGTGCTCCCGGCTGCTGGAGGAGGGCGGCGGTGCCGGCAAAGGTCTGAGCCACCAGGGTTTGGGCCAAGGGTCGAGCGAAGCCCACGGACACGGCCCCCTCGATGAGGGCCTCCGCCACCAGGGCGAGATAGGCCGGTCCGGATCCGCTCACGGCGGTGGCTAGGTCGAGCATGTCCTCGCTGGGGACCCGGACTGCTTCCCCGATGCCGCTGAGGACGGCGTCGGCCAGGATCCACTGTCGGTCGGTCACCGTCGGAGCGGCATACCACACGGTCATGCTCCGGCGGAGGCGAGCGGCGGCATTGGGCATGGCCCGGACCACTCTGTCATGGGACAGACCCTGGGAGATGCGCTCGACGGTTACGCCGGCCATGATGGAGATGAGCAAGGCATCGTCGGGAACGGCGCCGTGGAGATCTAGGGCCAGGCTGGGAAAGATCTGGGGCTTGATGGCGAGAATCACGATCTCAGCCCCCGGTAGGCAATCCGACGGGTTGGCACAGGTGCCGACGGCCAGGTCGGTCTCAAGAGCGGCTCGACGGCTGGGGTCCGGCTCCGCCACCGTGATCCGGTCTGGGGAGATCATCTGAGCGGCGAGGAGCGCCTCGCAGAGAGCACGCCCCATGACTCCGCCGCCTATGACGGCAACACGGACGGTATCGCCCAGGGCCAGGGGGGCATCGGTCATGCGTCCCTCTCACCAAAGATAGCTCGACCAACACGGATGAGGGTAGCGCCCTCGGCAATAGCGGCCTCGAAGTCGTCGGTCATGCCCATGGACAGGTGCTGCCACGACCAGCAGGGATATTCGCGTTTCAACTCGTCGCGCAGCAGACGCAGCCTGCGAAAGGAGCGGCTGGGCTCCCCGGCCCCGTCGGCCATGGGGGCGATGGTCATG
>JBBQIE010000007.1:0-15916 GCA_038324625.1 Anaerolineae bacterium
AGAGCCACTGACCGCGACACGTTCGACGAACCCACCTGCACCACTGATCGGCTCCAGGGTCAGGCCACGGGGAAAGAAGAGACAATGAGCGAGAGAAACTTATCAGTCCGGAACCGGGCGAGCAAGTGTGGACGGGGAACGATGCGAGCTCACCTGCCTGACTCGGTTGCATCTTTTGTTGGTTGATATGACTGCATGGGCTCTGCACCTGGGGATATACTACCTGTAGTGGGTACGCCTCACGATCACCCACTACAGGTAGTATGCTGGCTTTACCGATTTGCCAACCAACAAAAGGTGCAACCGACACACCTGCCTCACGTTGACAGCGACCGGCGGCGTGGTAAGGTATCCCTCGCCCGTGCCATTCGGACCGAGGAGACACTCATGGGGGAGAGCCTGCGCATCCTGGCCATCGGGGCCCACCCGGACGACTGCGACATCCGCGTCGGCGGCTTGGCGGTGAAATACTCCCGCCTCGGCCATCGAGTGAAGTTCGTCTCCGCCACTAACGGGGACGCCGGCCACTACTCCATCGGCGGCGGACCCTTGGCGCTGCGACGCCTCGAGGAGGCCCGCGCCTCGGCCCAGATCGCCGGCATCGAGTACCAGTTGCTGGACATCCACGACGCTCAGATCGTCCCCAGCCTGGAGCACCGTTGGACCGTGGTCCGCCTCATCCGCGAGTTCCGGCCCGACTTGATCCTGACCAACCGGCCCAACGACTACCACTCCGACCACCGCTACACCGCCCAGTTGGTCATGGATGCCGCCTATACCGTCACTATCCCCAACGTCCAGCCCCTCACCCCCCACCTGACGTACAACCCGGTGATGGCCTACTGGGGAGACGGCTTCCGCCATCCCTATCCCTTCACCCCGGATATCGCCATCAGCATAGACGACGTCATCGAGACCAAGCTGGACATGCTCCACTGTCACCAGTCCCAGTTCTACGAGTGGCTGGCCTACAATGCCAACCGCCTCGACCAGGTCCCCGAGGGTGATGCCGACCGTCGGGCCTGGATGGCGTCCTTCCGGCTGCCTTACATGGAGCGGGAGGCCGACAACCACCGGGACCTGCTGTGTAGGTTCTACGGTGAGGAGCGCGGCGGCCAAGTGAAGTACGCCGAGGCCCTGGAGTTCTGCGAGTACGGCGGCAAGGTAGACGAGGGTACGATCGAGAGGCTGTTTCCCTTTGGGGAGAGGGGAACCTAACCCCCCCCGCCCCCTTCCCGGCACGGGAAGGGGGAGCGGGAACTCGCCTCTCCGTGTCGGGGAATAGCCAGGTAAGCATAGCGCCTGGCGCAGGGGCCGGGGGAGAGGTTCCCCCCAACGCGCACCTTCAGGAGGATCTGATGTCCGAACCGCTACGCATCCTGGCCTTCGGCGCCCATCCCGACGATTGCGACCTGCGGGTGGGGGGGATGGCCATCAAGTACTCCCGTCTGGGCCACCAGGTGAAGTTCGTCTCCCTCACCAATGGCGACACCGGCCACTTCTCCATCGGTGGTGGCCCCTTGGCCCGGCGCCGCGCCGACGAGGCTCAATGCGCCGCCCGCGCCGCCGGGATCGAGTACCAGGTGGTGGACATCCACAACGGTCAGTTGCTGCCCACCCTGGAGAACCGTTGGCTGGTGGTCCGCATCATCCGGGAGTTCCGGCCCGACCTAGTCCTCACCAATCGGCCCAACGACTATCACCCGGACCACCGCTACACCTCCCAACTCATCTCCGATGCCTCCTACACCGTCACCATCCCCAACGTCCAGTCCCTGACGCCCCACCTGCTCTACAATCCGGTGGTGGCCTATTGGGGGGACAACTTCCGGCGTCCCTATCCCTTCACCTCCGACATGGCCGTGAGCATAGACGACGTGGTGGAAACCAAGCTGGACATGGCCCACTGCCACGTCTCTCAGATGTACGAGTGGCTGCCCTACAACCAAAACAAACTGGACCAAGTCCCCGAGGGTGACGCCGAGCGCCGAGCTTGGATGGCCCAGAACCGGCTGGAGACCTTCGCCAAGGAGGCGGATCGCTCCCGCGACCTCCTGAAGAAGCTTTACGGCGAGGAGGGCGGGGCCCAGGTGCAGTACGCCGAGGCCCTCGAGTTCGGGGAGTACGGGGGAAAGGTGGACGAGGAGGGGTTCAAGAGGTTGTTCCCCTTCTACGGGTAGGGAGAACCTACCTAACCCCCCCGCCCCCTTCCCTGCGAAGGAAGGGGGAGTTCGATCTCCCCTCTCCGTGTCGGAGAGGGGCCGGGGGAGAGGTCCTACCGCGCGTAATCCACCGCGCGCGTCTCCCGGATCACCGTGACCTTGATCTGGCCGGGATATTGGAGGTTCTCCTCGACGCTCTTGGCGATGTCCTTGGCCAGCTCGATGGCGGCCAGGTCGTCAATCTCCTCCGGCTTGACCACGATGCGCACTTCCCGCCCCGCCTGGATGGCGTAGGTCTGGGAGACGCCGCGGAAGGAGTTGGCCAGGTCCTCCAGGGCTCGCACCCGCTTGATGTAGGTCTCCAGGGCCTCGCGCCGAGCTCCGGGGCGAGCCCCGCTGATGGCGTCCGCCGACTCCACCAGGATGGCCTCCAGGCACTGGGCCTCTTCCTCGCCGTGGTGGGCGAGGATGCAGTTGAGGACCATGGGGGGCATGTTGAAGCGCCGAGCCAGCTCCCCGCCGATGGCGGCGTGGGGGCCGTCCACCTCGTGGTCGGTGGCCTTGCCGATGTCGTGCAGGAAGCCTCCCAGCTTGGCCAGTTGGATGTCCGCCCCCAGCTCCCCGGCCATCATCCCCGCCAGGAGAGCCGTCTCCACCGAGTGGTTGAGGACGTTCTGGCCGTAGCTGGTGCGGAAGCGCAGCCGCCCCACGTACTTCAGCAGCTCCGGGTGCAGGCCGTGGATGCCTACCTGATAGGCAGCCTCTTGAGCGGCCTGCTCGATCTGGGCCTCCACCTCCTCGCGGGCCTTCTCCACCAGCTTCTCGATGCGGGCCGGGTGGATGCGCCCGTCCTGGACCAACTGGGTGAGGGCCAAGCGGGCGATCTCCCGCCGCACCGGGTCGAAGCTGGAGATGGTGATGGCCTCGGGGGTATCGTCCACCACCAGGTCCACCCCGGTGATGTTCTCGATGGCGCGGATGTTGCGCCCGCCCCGGCCGATGATTCGGCCCTTCATGTCGTCCGAGGGCAGCTCCACCGAGGAGACGGTGGTGTCGGCCACCTGATCGGCGGCGCAGCGCTGAATGGCGGCCCCCACGATCCAGCGGGCCTCCCGCTCGGCCTCCTCCCGCGCCTGAGCCTCGATCTCGCGGATGAGTCGAGCGGCATCCTGGCGGCAGCCCTCGGCCACCTGGTCCAGGTAGATCTGGCGGGCCTCCTCCTGGCTGAGGTCGGCAATGCGCTGGAGTTCCCGCTGTCGCTCCTCTTCCAGCTTGGAGAGGTCCGCCGCCTGCTTGTCCATCTTCGTCTGTCGCTGGTCCAGCCGGCGGCCGCGCTCCTCCAGGGACTCCTGCTTCTGGTCCATGGACTCCGAGCGCCGGCGCAGGCGGTCGTCGTAGGCTTGCTGCTCCTTGCGAGTGCGCTGCTCCTCCTTCTCCGCCTCATTCCTGTGGGCGAGGGCCTCATCGCGAGCGTGGAGCACGATCTCCCGCGCCTCCGCCTTCGCCGATTCGAGAATCCGTTCCGCTTCGTCCTGAGCGCCGGCGGCGCGCTGCTTGGCCTGGTACCCGCAATACCAGTACCCGGCAACGGCCCCGGCCACGAGGGCCACTATGGCCATGGCGATCCAGAGAATGATTTCCATTCTATTTACTCGTCCTCTATAGGATTATCGAGCCCCTCGGGCTCGCTCTCCGCCCCCATCACCTGGTCCAGGGCTTCCTTAATGGTGTGGTAATCGAAGCCCCGATTGCGCAGCAGCGCGAAAAGGCCGTCCTTGGCCTTCTCGCGATCCTCCTGCCACCCCACCATCCTTTGCAATCGGCGGGCCACCAGGGCCTCCGCCGATTCCGCGTCGGAGACCCCTTGCAGGGCCCGATTGATGGCCTCGCCGCCCACTCCCCGCCGGCGCAGCTCGTAGCGCAGGGCCCGCTTGCCCCGGGGTCGGAAGGTGAGCCGCTGCTCCACCCAGAACTTGGCAAAGGCCCGGTCGTCCACCAGTTCCACCTGCTCCAGGCGGGCCAGGGCCTCCTCGATGGCCCCGTCGCTGAAGTCGGCCCGCCGGAGTCGCTGTTGCAACTCGAACCGGCCGCGGGGCCGGTGCTCCAGGAGCCCGAGGGCCCGCTCCTGGGCTCGGTTGGCCTCGTCCTCCCCCTGGAGGGCGGCGATCTCGCTCTCCCCCAGGAACTGCCCCAACTGCAGCTTGGCGGCGGTCAGTTCCTCCAGGCTGAAGGCATACTCCTCATCCAGGAAGACGCTGACCCGCGTCTTCCTCCGTTTCTGCCGCTCCAGCTTGGTTACGGTGCCTTGCACGAGAACGCCCTCACCCCCGGCCCCTCTCCCATTGCGATGGGAGAGGGGAGAAGAACCACGCATCGCCAGCCACTCTCCCCCTCTCCCATGCGTGGGGCAGGGAGAAGAACTACAACCCCGGCTACTCTCATCTCCCCCTCTCCCATCGCGATGGGAGAGGGGGCCGGGGGGTGAGGGCCATCCCCCCCCCACAAAACGCGAAAGGCTATGGCGATCAGCACGCCATAGCCTCCACGGCTCTCTTCTGAACCGGTCGCTGTCGAATTGGCCGGCCAATGGGGCCGGGAGAGCTTTCCCCTGAGCCCGCCGGGCGCCCCACGGCGAACCCGAGATGGATCAGAGGAGCTCTCTTTCGGTTTCTACATCCGCCTCACCTGGCACGAAGGCCAAGCAAATGCCTGGACAGCGTAAGCACTCGTCAGAATCTATGAAACCATTGCAGACTATGTGTTGGCGGGGGCTCTTGCCTCACTCGTCGGCTTACTCGTCCCCCGCGTCTTGCGCCTCATCGCCGTCGGAGTCGTTCGCGTGGAGGCCCAGCAGACCCTGGGCCTCCCGCACCCCGTTCTCGATCTCCCGCGCCATCTCTCGGTTCTCGCGCAGGAAGTCTTTGGCCGCTTCCCTTCCTTGCCCCAGCCGCGTCTCCCCATAAGAGTAGTAGGAGCCGCGCTTGTCCACCAGGCCCGCCTCCACCCCTAGGTCCAGGATGTCGGACACGCGGGAGATGCCCTCGTCGTACATGATCTCGAACTCGGCCTGACGGAAGGGTGGCGCTACCTTGTTCTTGCGCACCGTCACCTTCACCCGGTTGCCGATGGTGTCCCCGCCCCGCTTGATGGACTCGATGCGGCGGATGTCCAGCCGCACGGAGGAGTAGAACTTGAGGGCGTACCCCCCGGGGGTGGTCTCCGGGTTGCCGAACATCACCCCGATCTTCATGCGGATCTGGTTGGTGAAGACCATGGCGGTGTTGGACTGCTTGATGGCCCCGGAGAGCTTCCGCAGGGCCTGGCTCATGAGCCGGGCCTGCAAGCCGGGGTGGGAGTCCCCCATTTCGCCCTCGATCTCCGCCCGAGGCACCAGGGCCGCCACCGAGTCCACCACCACGATATCCACGGCGCCGCTGCGGACCAGGGCCTCGGCGATCTCGAGGGCCTGCTCGCCGGTGTCGGGCTGGGAGACGAAGAGCTCCTCGACGTTGACCCCCAGTCGCTGGGCGTAGACCGGGTCGAGAGCATGCTCCATATCTATGAAGGCAGCCACCCCGCCGCCCTTCTGGGCCTCGGCGATGATGTGGAGACAAAGGGTGGTCTTCCCGGCGGACTCGGGGCCGTAGATCTCAGTGACCCGCCCCTTGGGGATTCCCCCCACGCCCAGGGCGATATCCAGGGCCAGAGAGCCGGTGGGAATCGCCTCTACGGGAGTGAGGCTGCCCGTGCCCAAACGCATAATGGCGCCGTCGCCGTAGCGACGCCGCAAATCGGTGAGAACCGTATCCAGAGCCTGTTCCCTGCCGGAACCTGCCATTCGCTGTGCTTCCCCCCTAGAATCTATAGCGCTGGCGCGCTCGTAAAGCTAGCGTAGTTTACAACAATCGCTGTCACGTAGCAAGGATATCCTCGGGCTCAACTCCCTCCCGAGAGGGGAAAGAAGGGAGTTTTTGGGGCCATTAGGGCCCCTAGAGAACGGCCCCGTCGGTGGCTACCTCACCGGCGATGGCATCGAGGCTCCGCGCATCCTGGCAGAGGTCCTCGAGGGTGGAGGCGTCGAGAGTGTCGCGCACCGCCCCGGCCACCCGCACCCACAGGGCATGGGCGGCGCAGGTGCCGGCCCGGTCGCAGTAGTCCCGACCCTTGGCGGTGCAGGGCACCAGGTCCAGGGGCTCACCCACCGCCCGGACGATGTCTCCCACCCGGATATTCTTCGGTTCCCTGCCCAGGTGGTATCCGCCCCCCGGCCCCTTGGTGCTGGTCAGCAGACCGGCCTTGCTCAAACGCAGGAGGATGTGGGACAGGTAGAGAGGAGAGATGTCTTGCCTGGCGGCTATCTCATCTCGGGTTATGGTATCCCCGTCGCCGTGGAGCGCGAGGTCAATCATGGCCCGTACCGCGTAACGTGCCTTCGTGGAGAGCCGCATGGTCTTCCTCCGACCGGCCCAATACTCTGAGCAGTATGATAGTACATTGTCGGCAAACTTGCACGGCATCACACCCCACCGACGTGACTCGAACATCGGGGAGCGTAGGTGCCGATATGATAGCGATGGGTACTGTCTACAGCCTAGGTCACTATAGCCTAACACCAGGGTCGGGCGCGACTTCACCTGCAAGCGCTGACGGTGTCTGAGGCAGGCTCTCGACCGCCATTCCGATTTTCCGATTCCTAGCAATTGACAACCGCTGAGCGCCCTCCCTATAATGCGGCCAATCGAATAGACGCAGGCGGTGGTAACCCCAGGCCCGAGAGCAAGGGCCCCAAGGGGGAAGTCCGGTGAGAGTCCGGCGCTGTCCCGCAACTGTAACCCCATCCGGGGAAGCCAGGATACCCGCCACTGCCCTGCTTTCAGCGCCTGCGCGGACAGGAGGCGAAAGCTTGAGAGGGTACAGGCTCCGGATCAACAAACACCGGAAGCCGGACTACCAATCTCTCGCTTGAGAACCTAGCCCCGGCCGCCGGTCGGGGCTTTTTCGTCTCCCACCACCGAAGGCGCGGACCGCCGCCTGGCCGAAGGCACCACTCACCACCACCTGGAGGTACGCCGTGAGACATCGTCTGGTAGCCGTAGCCCTTCTCATTGTCGCCCTCATCCTGGCGACCGCGCTCCCCGCTCTGGCCGATGCCCCTCAAGCCGTGCAGTGGCTGATCGGGCAGCAGAGGAGCGACGGCGGGTTCGGGATGGAGAAGAGCACCCTCTCGGAGACCTCCGAAGTGGTGTACGCTCTGGCCGCTGCCGGGCAGGACGTGGGCGCCGTTACCACCGAGGGCCTGAGCCCTTTGGACTACCTGGCCGCCAGCGTCTCCGAGGCCACCTCGGTGGGAGCCCAAGCTAAGGTCATCCTGGCGGTTGCCGCCGCCGGCGCTGATCCGTCCGACGTACAGGGCACCGACCTCATAGCCGCCATCTCCGACTCGCTCACCGCCGAGGGCAAGTTCGGCAGCGCCGACGAGCCCTTGACCAGCCACGTGTACGCCATGCTGGCCTTGGTCGCCGCCGGACAAGCCGTCCCTGAGAGCGCCGTAACTTGGTTGCAGGCGCAGCAGGCGGAGAGCGGGGCTTGGGCTTGGAACGCCTCTACCAAGGCCGAGGACCTGGACAGCAACACCACCGCCCTGGCGGTGCAGGCCCTAGTGGCCGCCGGCGTGGCCGCCGACAATGCCTCCATTCAGTCGGCGCTGGAGTACTTCCGCGGCCTGCAGAACGCCGACGGTGGCTTCCCCTATCAGAAGCCCTCCCCCTTCGGCACCGACACCGACGCCAACTCCACCGCCGTGACCATCCAGGCCCTGGCAGCGACCGGGCAGGACATGGCCGCCTGGCAGAGCTCCGAGGGGAGCAACCCTGTGGAGGCCCTGCAAGCCTTGCAGACCGAGTCGGGCGCCTTCGCTTGGCAGGCCGCCTTCCCTGACCCGAACCTGCTGGCCAGTGCCCAGGCTGTGCCCGCCCTGTTCCTGGAGCCCTATCCCATCCAGCCCGCCGTTGCCGCCGTCAGTGCCGCTCCGGCCGCGACCGCCACTCAGGCCCCGGAGGCCACCCAGGCTCCTGAGGCAACTCAGGCTCCGGAAGCGACCCAGGCCGTAGAGCCGACCCAGACTCCGGCTACGGCCGCCACCGCCACCAGCTCGGCGGTGATGCCCACCACCGGCGGGGCCCTGCCCATCAAGGCCGCCCCCACCGTCTGGCCCCAGGCCGTGGTTCTCGCCGGCGCCGTCCTCACCCTAGGTGGCTATGCCCTGCGCCGCCGGTTGGGCCGCTAAGGGAACCTAACCCCCCAAGCGGCAGGCGCTACGCTTACCTGCCTATGCCCCCTTCCCGACGCGGGCAGGGGGAATCTGTCTCCCCTCTCCTACAAGAGGCATGCCTTGACCAAACCGGACTCGATCCGCTATCCCTCCGCCCGCCGGCACCTGATTGCTCTGGCGGTAGTACTGGTGGCCCTCCTGGTCGCCGTGACCGTCCACGCCCAGGAGCCGGCGGCCCACCGCGCCGGCCTCATCGTGGAGTATGGCGACGGCAATGCCGAGCAGTTCTGCCTCGATTTCGAGGCCGACTCCGTCACCGGCACCTACCTACTGGAGCAGAGCGGCCTGGAAGCCTGGCTGGACAGCGGATCTATGGGCAGCCGCCTGTGCCGAATCGGCGAGGTCGGGTGCGAGCCGGGCCGCGAGCCGTGCTTCTGCCAGTGCCAGGGCATCAACTGCCGCTACTGGAATTACTTCCTCTGGCAAGAGGGCCGGTGGACCTACTCCCCCGTCGGGCCCAACCTCCGAGATGTCCACGACGGGGACGTGGACGCCTGGGTATGGGGGGACGGCAAGACCGCCCCCAGCACCCCCGCCGAGAGCCTGTGCCTTCCTTCCTTCGAGGCCCCGGCACCGGCCACCGCATCGCCGGCACCGTCGGCCAGTGCGGAAACACCGGCGCCCGCGGTTACTCCGGCCACGGCCGTCGCCGAGGCCACCGTGTCGCCGGCATCTGCCCCATCGGCCTCGGCTACCGAGGCCCTGTCCGCGCCCGCGGTGGGAGTGAATATACCTTGCCCGTCCTTGGGCCTGATACTGCCGGCCCTGCTTCTCACCGGTTTCCTCATGGTTATTAGAACGAGGTAAGCATTTGTACCATCCTTTGGCCTTCTCCCTGTGGGTCGTGGCGGCGGCCGCCGTGGCCCTGGGGACCCGCAATCCTCTCTACCTGGGGCTGCTCTTCGTCGTCATCTGGCTCACCTACCGGGCGGCGCGGCAGTATAACCCCCGCTCCAACTGGGGGAGCATCATCAAGCTGGGCCTCTGGGTCTGGGGCATCACCATACCCTTCAATGCTCTCTCCGCTCACATGGGCCGCTACGTCCTCTTCACCCTCCCGCGCGCCTGGCCCATTGTGGGCGGTCCGGTGACCGCCGAGGGGGTGCTATTCGGGTTCCTCAGCGGCCTATCGTTGGTGCTCCTGCTGACCATGTTCGCCGCCTTCAACACCGCCGTGGACCAATACCAACTGCTGCGCCTGGTGCCCTCGGCCTTCTACCACGCCGGGATGATCGCCTCCATCGCCGTCACCTTCATCCCGGTCATGACCTCCACCTTCGAGGAGATCCGCCAGGCCCAGATGCTCCGCGGGCATCGCTTCCGGGGCATTCGCGATCTGTTGCCCCTAGTGGCCCCCCTCCTGGCCTCGGCCCTGGAGCGCTCCATCCAACTGGCGGAGGCCATGGAAGCCCGCGGCTATGGCGGCAGCATCCAACCCCTATCGGCTCGGGCCAACCTGAGCCTACAACTGGGGCTGCTCCTGGCGCTGATAGCCATGATCGCCGGGCTGTTCCTGCGCGTTTACAGCCCCCAGGGCTACAGCATCGGAGGGGCCTTAGCCATGGCCGGGGCCGCCCTCCTGATCGGGATTCTCTGGTTCCAGGGCCGGCGGGTGAAACGATCGCACTACAAAGTGTGGCACTGGGACCGCGCCAGCCTGCTGGTGGCTCTCTCCTCCGTCATCACTCTAGCCGTCACCTTGACCGCCGACCGCTGGACCGCCTCGGGCCTGGTCTACTACCCCTACCCACCGGGGGATCTAATCCCCGCCTTCGAGCCCCTGTTGGCGGCCGCCATCCTGCTTCTGGCCCTGCCTGCGGTAGCTTGGTATGCCCGAAGCGCTCAGGGGGCCGTCGCCCATGCCGTCTGAGAGCACCATCACCTTCCGCTCGGTGGGCTACCGCTACCCCGACGCCGACTTGCCCGCCCTGGCCGACGTCAACCTCGACTTCGAGGAGGGCCAGTTCGTCCTGGTCATGGGCCCCAGCGGCGGGGGGAAGTCCACTCTGCTGCGCTGCCTCAACGGGCTGGTCCCTCACTTCTACGGGGGCGTCTTCACCGGGCAGGTGCGCCTCTTCGGTCAGGACCCGGTGGCCGAGGGGCCCCGACACATGAGCGACCTGGCCGGCTTCGTCTTCCAGGACCCCGAGGCCCAGTTCATCGTGGACGATGTCGAGGGCGAGCTGGCCTTCAGCATGGAGGCCCGCGCCTACCCCCGCTCCCTGATGGCCGAGAGGATCGCCGAGGTGAGCGACCTGCTCGGCATCCGGCATCTGCTCGGTCGCCGGATGAGCACCCTCTCCGGGGGCCAACGCCAGCGGGTGGCGGTGGCCGCCGCCCTGGCCCTCCGCCCGCGGGTGCTGATCCTGGATGAGCCCACCTCCCAGCTGGACCCCACTGCCGCCGATGACCTCCTCACCGCCCTCATCGAGCTCAACCGCGACCGGGGCCTCACCGTGTTCCTCTCCGAGCACCGCCTGGAGCGGGTGGTGCAGTACGTGGATCGGGTGGTCTACGTGCCCGGCTCTGGGGAGCATGTCCTCCACGGCACCCCGCGGGAGATCCTGCCCGAGGCCCCTCTGGTGCCCCCGGTCCTGGGCCTGGGCCGAGAGTTGGGATGGTGCCCCCTGCCTCTGACGGTGGAGGAGGCCCGCCCCCTGGCCCTGACCCTGGCGGCCTCGTCGCCCGGAAACGGGGCCGACCACCACCCCAGGGGTCCGGTCCGTCTGGCGGCTCGTGACCTGCACTACGCCTACGGCGACCTGGAGGCATTGCGAGGGGTGGACCTGGAGTTGCATCAGGGGGAGATTCTCGCCATCCAGGGGCACAACGGCGCCGGCAAGACCACCCTCCTCAAGGCCCTGCTCGGCCTCCTGCACCCGGATCAGGGTCAGGTCACCCTGGACGGCAAGGACCTGCGGACCCTGTCGGTGCCCGAGGTCATCCGCCACGTGGGCTACGTGCCCCAGAACCCGGGCAGCCTCCTCTTCCAGGAGACCGTCCGCCAGGAGCTGGAGTTCACCCGTCGCGCCCATGACCTGCCCCCACGAGACCCCCTGCCCTTGCTGGAGCAACTGGGGCTGGCCCGCTACCGGGATACCTATCCCCGCGACCTGAGCCAGGGGGAGCGGCAGCGGGTGGCCCTGGCGGCCATCCTGACGGCGGAGCCGGACATTCTCCTGTTGGATGAGCCCACCCTGGGGCTGGACTACCTGCAGAAGCGGCGGCTGGTGCAGATCCTCAGTGACCTGCGAGCCGAGGGCAAGGCCATCCTCATGGCCACCCACGACGTGGAGCTGGTCGCCGGTTGTGCCGACAGCACCGTGATCCTGGAGGAAGGTCGAGTGCTGGATGCCGGTGCTCCCGGGGCGGTCATGCTCCGCCAGGGGGCCTACGCCTCCCAGATCAGCCGCCTCTTCCAGGACGGGGTGCGCCTCACCGTCGAAGACGTGGTTCAGGGAATCGCCTGCCAAGGGGCCTATCAGTGAAGCTGGTGAACTACGCCATCCTACTCGCCGCCAGTCTGGTGGGGGCCATGTCGCTGCTCTATCCCTTCGTGGTCCCCGCCGGGTCAGCGGAGCAGAACTCCCCCATGGCCCACGCCGGGGACGCTCCGCTCATCTTCATTGCCCTGGTGGTCCTGTGCCTGGGGGCGGTGGCGGCCAACTTGGCCGGGAGGCAGATGAACTCCAAGATCATGGCAGTGTTGGGGGTGCTTACTGCCATGAACGCCGTGCTCCGGGCCGTCCCCGGGCCGGGAGGGTTCAGCGCCATCTTCATCCTCCCCATTCTCTGCGGCTACACCTACGGCTCCACCTTCGGCTTCCTGCTGGGCTCCCTCAGCCTCATGGTCTCCGCCCTCATCGGGGCCGGGATCGGGCCCTGGCTTCCCTATCAGATGCTGTCGGCCGGCTGGGTGGGCATGATCAGCGGCTGGCTTCCCCGTCTGCACGGGCGCCGGGCGGAGCTGGCCATGCTGGGGGCCTGGGGCCTGGTGTCGGGCCTCATCTTTGGGGCCATCATGAACCTCTGGTTCTGGCCCTTCATCAACGTGCCCTCCGGCACCGACATGTACTGGGCCCCCGGCGTCAGCCTGATCGAGGGCCTGAAGCGCTACGCCGTCTTCTACTCCCTCACCTCCCTATGGTGGGACGCCATGCGGGCCGGGGGGAACGTGGTGCTCCTGGTCCTCCTCGGCGGTCCCCTGATCGGTACCCTGCGCCGGTTCCAGAGGCGATTCCAGTTCGTGTTGGCGTAAGGGGGCATTTGGATCGCGAAGGACGCGAAAAGGGGACGAAAACGCGAAAGGCTTGCAGCGATTTCGCGGCGCCAGCCGGTCACTGGTTGGCCCAGGCAGTGGGCATTGGCGGCCGCTGCTGAGGGGTCAGAGGGCCGACACCGATCTGCCCCGGCGAGGTCACCTCCGCGCGGACACCGGATTGCGGTCCAAGTCACCGCCTCTCGCGAGGATTTTCGCGTTTTCGTCCCCCTTTCGTGTGGTTCGTGATCCAAACGACCCTAATGCCGCAAGAATCGGGTTGTCGCCGTTGGGCTCGGCGGGCTACAGTGGATGGGATCAGCCCGCTTTGGAGGTAACGTGTCCCAAGCAGAGGACTACCGTCTGGTAGAACAAGCCATACGCTTCCTGGAGGCCAACTTTCGCTCTCAGCCGTCCTTAGCCGAAGTGGCCGCCGCTGCCGGCCTGAGCGAGTATCATTTCCAGCGCCTGTTCAAGCGCTGGGCCGGCATCAGCCCCAAGCGCTTTCTCCAGTTCCTCACTCTGGAGTACGCCAAGTCGCTGTTGCGGGAATCCCGGCCCCTGCTGGAGGCGAGCTACGACGCCGGGCTCTCCGGGCCCGGGCGGCTGCACGACCTCTTCGTCACCCTGGAGGCGGTCACCCCGGGGCAGTACCGGCGCAACGGGGAGGGGGTCAGAATCGCCCACGGGAGGCACGATACCCCCTTCGGCGAGTGCCTGCTGGCGGCGACCGACAGGGGCATCTGCGCCCTGTACTTCCTCCAGTCCCCCGACACCGAGGGGGCGTTGTCCGAGCTGCACCAATACTGGCCCGAGGCCATCTTGGAGGAGAACCGGGCGGTGACTGGGCCCTTTGTGGAGCGCATCTTCGCGGACAATGGGACTGACGGCGAACCCATCCCCCTCCACGTACGGGGCACCAACTTCCAGGTGCAGGTGTGGCGGGCCCTCCTGCGCATCCCCTCCGGCAGGGTGGCCTCCTACGAGGACGTGGCCGGGATGATCGGCAAGCCGAGGGCGGCCCGCGCCGCCGGTCAGGCGGTGGGCAGCAATCCCATCGGCTACGCCATCCCCTGCCACCGGGTCATCCGCAAGAGCGGGGCCTTCGGCAACTACGGCGGGGGCACCGCCCGCAAGTTGGCCATGCTCGGCTGGGAGGCGGCCCACTTGGCCCCCGGTGAATAGGGCCGGTCGCCTCAGTGGCGTCCGAGGACTCGATAGTACACAATGGCGGTAACGTGATATCTCGAGGCTGAGCTGGACAGGAACGGAGGACGCCGTGGCGGATTTCGACCAGATACGGGACGTTGTGCTTGAATTGCTGGAGCCCTACGGCGTCCGGCGCATCGCCCTGTTCGGCTCCGTGGCCCGCGGCGAGGAAGAAGAGACCAGCGACATTGACATCCTAGTGACCTTCGAGCGCCCCTTTCGTAAGCCGCTGGGTATGTTGCGTCTCGTAGGCATGGAGCGCGAACTCGCTGAGCGCCTGGGACGCGAGGTGGACCTCATCTCCGAGGAGGGGCTAAGTCCGTACATTCGGCCCTACATTGAGGAAGACGAAGTGGTGCTCTATGAATCGCAGAGCTGGCGCTACCAATCTGGAGAAGCCAAGTGCTCTGCGCCTCCAGTTGGCGCCCATTTATACGAGATTAGGGAGTCACGATGCGTCTTAGAGCCATAGCCTGCGAGGTGCTGGCCCGACCCCTGTACCTGGCCGCCGTCCACTCGCCGCACGTGGTGGACTTCGACCTGGTGGACAAGGGCCTGCACAACGAGCCCGACGGCCTCCGCACTGCCCTTCAGGCCCGGATTGATGCCGTGGACGAGAGCCGCTACGACGCTATCCTCCTGGGCTACGCCCTCTGCAGCAACTCCACCGCCGGCCTGGTGGCCCGGGGTCTAACTCTGGTGCTGCCCCGAGCCCACGACTGCATCACCCTCTACCTCGGCTCCCGGCGGGCCTACGCCGAGGAGTTCGAGGGCCACCCGGGCACCTACTACTACACCGCCGATTACTTCGAGCGTAACACCGACGGCAGCGTCGTCCTCGGGGCGGTGAGCGAGGCCGCCAATCGGCGCTCTTACGAGGAGTACGTGGAGAAGTACGGCCAGGAGAACGCCGACTACCTCATGGAAGTGATGGGCGGGTGGCGGCAGCACTACAAGCGGGCCGCCTTCATCGCCATGGGCGTGGGCTCGGACGAGCAGGCCGCGATCGCCGCCCGCTCCGAGGCGGAGAAGAACAACTGGGAGTTCGCCCAGGTCCCCGGGGACATGGTCCTGCTACGGAAGCTGGTCTACGGCCAGTGGGACGAGGACTTCCTCCAAGTGCCTCCCGGCGAGGCGGTGGCCGTCACCTACGACGAGAATATCGTTCGCTCCTGCCCCTTGGCTCGACCAGTGGGCGAACGCATCTGACCTCGAGACCGTGTGCGCTCGTGTTCGCCCGGCCACCAAGGGCGAATACAATATTCGCCCCTACGGATCGCGGTTATGGGTCCCCTTGTCCCGCTCTTCTTTGCGCCTCGGCGTCTTTGCGTGAGACTCCCCTCCTCCCCAACTCAGCCGCGACCGTGGGGGTTTCGTATGGGAAACGTCATGCGGGGTTGGGGGCAAGGGGGTAGTATATAGGAGCGTCGGCTACGCTCTTCGTAGCTTTCTTCTCCTCCTTTTGTGGCGAGGGTCCGTACGGGGCGGACCCTCGCTCACTTTTTGCCCAAGAGGGGCAGCCGCACCCGGAAGGTGCTTCCTCGGCCCACCTCGCTTTCCACCTCGATGGACCCATGGTGAGCGTCCACGATCATCTTGGTGATGTACAGCCCCAGCCCGGTGCCGGCGATACTGTCGTGGACGGCCTCCTGCCCCCGGCGGAAGCGCTGGAACAGGTGGGGCATGTCCGTGGCAGAGATTTGGATCGCGAACGACGCGAAAAAGCGGGAGGCGACGGGCTGATGAACATTGAATAAATAGTCGGCTCACTGTGCAACCGGACGCCCGCTCTGCCATGAATGGTCCGGGCTACGAAGAGCGAAGCCCGCCGCTAGGCACGGCTATGGTCACAACTCTGTTGTGACCATAGCCGTGCCCGCTACGCGGACTGGGAAGTGTCTCAGCCGGCGCAGGCCGGCTTTGCCCAAGCGTAGCCCCGACCATTATGGAGATTGC
>JBBQIE010000008.1:0-14919 GCA_038324625.1 Anaerolineae bacterium
AGCAACGCCGCCAACACCGCCACCACCACCATCTTTCGGGGCACCCTCTCCGGGGTGGGCGCGCTCTACGCCCCCGACGGGGTCTACGAGTCGGAGCAGATCACCCTCTACGGCGGCACGGACCTCTCCCAGGCCCCGGACCTGCTGCGGGTGGAGTGGAACGCCGTGGTGCCGGTGGGCTCGATGTCCTTGGAGTACTCCTGGCGGCCGGTGAACGGCACCTGGAGCGGCTGGGCCGACATGGGGGCCTCGGTAGTCGGAGAGAACACCTATGTGTTCAGCCCCAGGCTGGAGAACGCGGCTCAGTTCCGCTATCGGGTCAGCTTCCAGACCGTGTCTCCCTACGATCGTAGTCCCCGCCTGGAGACTCTAAGGGTGGTCTATGATGCTCCACCCCCGGACATGGGCATATCGGTGACCCCCGGCAAGACGCACGTGCGTCCGGGAGATACCATCGCCTATACCGCTCAGTACGCCAACGTCGGGGGAGCGGCGGCCCAGGATGTGACCATCGTCAACACCCTGCCGGAGTACATGACCGTGCCCGTCCCCGGCGGCTGGGTGGAGATCGCCCCCCACACCTATCGTTTCACGGTGGCTTCCGTGGCTGCCGGCGCCTCCGGGTCGGCCAAGCTGACGGCCCAGGTGGGGCAGGTCCCGGAGGGGGCCGAGATCCTCACCGATCGGGTGGAGGTGTCGTTCCCCGCCATGACCGACCTGGATAACAACTTGGTGGGGGATCCGGTAGCGGCCAACAACGTGGCTACCTGCCAGATATCGGCGTCTCCCCTGGCCATTACCGGCGTGGGCACGGCGGTCCCGGCCTCGGGCACGCCGGTGAGCCCCTCGCAGGAGATAGAGTATCGGCTCGACTTCACCGTCACCGGCGGACAGGGCACCAGCGGGGTGGTCCTCTCGGTGGCGATAGATGGGTCCAAGCTGGTGAACCTGCAACCCCTGGACGGAGGCGTGGTCGAGGGGAGCACGGTGCGCTGGTACTTCACGGGGACTCTCCCCAACGGCTACACCGGGCAAGTGCGGTTCCGAGCTCAGACGCGCCGTCCACTGGACAACGGCACCCAGATATCGGTGGCTTTCGTCTCTCAGAGCAACGAGCTGCCGGCGGAGGTGACGGCGGCCCTATCCCACCCGGTGACCTCCTCCCCCCACCTGCTGCTCCAAGCCGTCGCTGAGCCGGCAGCGGGTGGGTCGGTTCTCCGCGGGCAGGCCATCACCTATTCCTTTACCGCTACCAACGACGGGGGCATGAGCGCCGCCGGGGCGACGGTATCGGCGCTCTTGAGCCCCGGCCTGCAAATCATCTCCACGGAGCCGGCGGCGACTATCGCCGGGCAGAGCGCCACCTGGAGCCTAGGAGCTCTCCCGATAGATACCCCGACGGTGCTAAAGATTGTCGCTCGGGCTGCCGATAACACAACACATGGGCAAGTGGTCTCGGTCGCCGGCACCTTGGCCGGCACCGGAGTGCCACCGGCCACCGCCACCGCTCAGCATACGGTGAGGATCCCGGCGGCGATGACCGTGACCAAAACTGCCGAATGTCAGGATGGGATAGTGAAACCAGGGGGTGGGCTCACCTATAGACTGACCCTCACCAACACCGGGGGCGAGGCCTCCGGGCCGGTGGTGCTCACCGACTGGATCCCCGCCTATTCCCGCGGCGCCGGGGGGGAACCGGCGGGGTCATGGCTCCGCTGGGACTTGCCCTCCCTGGCCGGCCAATCCTCCACCGACCTGACCTATCAAGTGGCGGTGGACGATCCCCTCAGCGAGACGGTGGCCTCGATCATCGGGCCCAGGGCTCGAGCGGTGGCCGCCGGAGCCACCAGCATGAGCGGGGCGACGACCACGCCGGTGCAGCATGGACCCAACCTGTGGGTGCAGATCGGGGACGGGGTACACGTGGTGGAGCCCGGACAGAGCCTCAGCTACACGGTCAACTTCGGCAACCGCGGCGGTCCCACCCAAGGGGTGGAGCTGCTGGTGCGATTGAGCCCGGAGCTGGTGTGGCAGGGTGGCTCCGGCTGGCAACCCACCGGGGACGGATGCTACCGCTACCTGGTGGGCGAACTGGGCACCGGGACGGGGACGGCGGCCTTCAGCGCCAAGGTGTCGGACTCGGTGGATCCCAACGACGCCACTCTGGCCTTGAGGGCGGAATGCGCCATTGATGGCCTGGGTGACGATGCCGATCCCTACGACGACGTGGCCTCGGATGTGGACATCGTGGCCGGTGCCGATCTGGTGGTGCTCTCACTGGAGCCTTCGCCCTCGGCGCCGAGGCAGAATCAGGTCCTGGCCATGACCATCCAGGTGGGCAACCTGGGGCCGGATGGGCCCACCGCCTACGCCATGAGTACCGGGTTGGCGGAGGTAACGGTGGAGGTCTACGTCCGCCGGTCGGTCTCCGCCCCGCCCAGCGGACCCCTGGATTCCGTTGGCGGCTACTGCGAGGACGCTCTCTGTGGCACCACTCGGCCGGCTTTCCGGAAGACTATTCCGGTAAGCGAGTTGGGGCCGGGAGCCACGGTGACCCTGACCTTCCCCAGCCTGATCCGGCTCGATGAGGCAGGGTTGTATGACCTGTACGCCCAGGTGGATGTGGGCGGGCATGGGGAGTACGGCGGCTTCCAGGAGGCCATCGAGGAGAACAACGTGGCCGGGCTGAGGCGGTTCCTGGTGGCGGCCGATGTGGCCGGTGGGACGGGGTATTTCCTGCCCCTGGTGGCTACCAGCGAGGAGGGCTACTAGAGGAACCTAACCCCCCAAGCGCCAGGCAGTAGCCTGGCTATTCCCCCTTCCCGACGCGGGAAGGGGGAGCCGGGCCTCCCCTCTCCGTGTCGGAGAGGGGCCGGGGGAGGTTCGCGGCGGGTGCTCTGAGTCTTCACCTGACTGATCTCAGGAGGGTTTCCTTGAAAGGAAAGATAATCGTCTTCGTGGGCGTCCTTATCGGATTGCTGGCGGGGGTGATGGTGTTGGTGCTCATGGGCCAACGCTCTACCGCAGTGGCCGCCGATCCCACTCCCGAGCCCCCGACGGTGGTGAGGGCGGCGCAGAATATCGCCAAGGGGGACGTGATCACCCTAGAGGGAGTGCAACTGGTGCGCCTGGAATCGGGCGAGGCGGCGCCGCCGACGATGATCAAGGACCCCATGAAGATCGTGGGACTGACGGCGGCCATGGACGTGCCCCAGGGCACCATCATCCAGCAGGAGATGGTCTTCGACCCGGAGACGTCGGCCCAGACCGGGGACAAGCCGGCGGCCTCGCTGTTCCAGCCCGGCCGGGTGGCCATGGCCTTCCCCATCGGGGATCTGGCCAGCGTCGGGGGGGCGGTGAAGAACGGCGATCGGGTCAATATCCTCGCTTCCTTCGAGATGATTGACGTGGGCCGGGAGTCTCAGATTCGCCTGCCGCTCGAGGGCGGGGGCGAGCAGCTTCCCCGCATGATAGTGCAGACCATTCTTCAGAACGTGGAGGTGTTGCGGGTGGGGGCCTGGCCCAGCGCTGTCACCGCCGCCGGCAACAAGGAGAATCCCCCCATTCCCATCACCACGGAGATGATCACCGTGCTGGTCACGCCCCAGGACTCCCTGGTTCTGAAGTGGCTGGTGGACAAGATGGACGAAGGGCAGGCGCGGGTGGCCCTGGTGCTCCGCTCCGAGGACGAAAGCGAGGACACCCAGACGGAGTCGGTGAGCCTGGAGTACCTCATGAAGCGGTTCAACGTGCCCATTCCTCCCAAGCTCGATGTGACCACGGACGAGATCCGGGTCAAGGGCAGTCTTGAGGTCAGGTAGCCCGGCTAGTCGTACCGGTGCCACAGGGCGGATGTTGAGGACTTGATGATACGGATCGTGGTCGTGGACGACAGCCCGGAGGTGATCAGCAACATCGAAAGGCTGCTGTACTTCGAGCCCGACATTGAAGTGGTAGGCACGGCCAATGATGGGGAGGTGGGATATCAGGTAGTTCGCGAGACTCGCCCGGACGTGGTCCTGCTGGACATAAACATGCCGGGGATGGATGGGCTGACGGCCGCGCAGGCCATCACCTCCTCCCTCCCCGGGATCCAGGTAATCATGATGTCCATCCAGGACGACATGGAGTACGTCCGCCGGGCGATGTTGGCCGGGGCTCGCGACTACGTCCTCAAGCCGCTCGACATTGACGAGGTACCGGCCAAGGTCCGCCAGGTACACGGGACCGTCCGAGTCTCGAGCGAGCGGCCCGGTGAAGCGGCCCCGGAGGAAGCGGAGCCCGGACAAGTGGTGACCGTGTTCGGGCCGCGGGGCGGCTGCGGCTGCACCACCATCGCCATCAACTTGGCCTTGGCCCTGCGGGCCTTCACCCGGAGGAAAGTGGTCATCGTGGATGGGGCCCTACAGTTCGGGGACGTGGCGGTGATGCTGAACCTGCACGACCAGCGCAATATCGCCGAGTTGGCCAGGCACGTAGACGAGATGGATGCCGCTTTCGCCAATGATATGACAGTGGCACACAGCTCCGGGGTGCGGGCCCTGCTGGCCCCGCGGAGACCAGAGATGGCGGAGTTGGTCACCGGCGAATGTATGCGTCGCACTCTCTCCGGCCTCAGCGAGAAGTTCGATTTCGTGGTGCTGGACGGGGGCCACCAGTTCACCGAGGCCATTCTGGCGGCGATAGACGAGACTGACCGGCTGCTCTTGGTGACGACGCCGGATATCCCCTCCATCAAGAGCACTCGGCTCATGCTGGAGGTGCTGGACGCGCTGGAGGCCCTGGAGGACCAGAGACACCTGGTCATCAGCCAAGCCGGACGGCGCTACGGGGTGAAGGCCGAGGACGTGGAGCGTTCCCTGGGGATGAAAGCCCTGGCCTGCCTACCCTATGACGAGGCCGGGCCCCTGCTGGCCGCCAACCAGGGCCGGCCGATGTACGAGATGGATCCGGAGACTCCGCTATGTCGGGCTCTCCTGGAGCTGGGCAAGAGCGTCACCGGGGGGACCAAGGCCGATGAGTCGGTGGCGGAGATAGAGAAGCCGAAGCCCAGGAAGATGTTCTCGTTCCTCGGGAAAGCATAGTGTGCCGGTGTAGAGGGCGAATACAAGATTCGCCCCTACGGATGGGGAGGTAGTTGGTTGTCGCTTCTGAGAAGGATCGAGGGAACGGAGACCAACCGGGGCAATGGCTCCGGCATCCAGGACAAGATCCGGCGCCCGCCGGTTGGGGGCCCGGATGTGCGGGATGCCTACCAGGGCCTGAAGGAACGCATCCAGACTCGCCTGGTGGCCGAGCTGGATGAGGACGTGGACCTCATCGAGCGCTCCGAAGTGGAGCGCAAGATCCTGGAACTCTTCGATTCCCTCCTCGCCCAGGAGAACATCATCCTCAGCCGGGCCGAACGGGGGAGGATGCTCGATCAGATCATCAGCGAGATCCTGGGCTTCGGCCCCCTGGACTCGCTCCTGGAGGACGAGAGCGTCTCCGAGATTATGGTCAACGGGCCGGAGCGGATCTACGTGGAGCGGAAAGGCAAGCTGGAGCTATCCGGCCTGACCTTCGAGAGCAACCAACACGAGCTGCGCATTATTGAGCGCATCGTCTCCCGTATCGGCCGCCGCATTGATGAGGCTTCCCCCATGGTGGATGCCCGGCTCCCGGACGGTTCCCGCGTCAACGCGGTCATTCCCCCCATCTCCCTGGCGGGGCCCATCCTGACCATCCGGAAGTTCTCCAAGAAACCCCTCTCCGCCGCCGACCTGGTGCGGTTCGGCTCCTTGACCTCGGAGTCGGTGAAGTTCCTGGAGATCTGCGTCAAGGGCCGGCTGAACGCGCTCATATCGGGGGGCACCGGCTCCGGCAAGACGACACTTCTGAACGTGATGTCCTCCTTCGTGCCGGAGGACGAGCGCATCGTCACCATCGAGAACGTGGCTGAGCTCCAACTCCAGCAGGACCACGTGGTCACCCTGGAGTCTCGGGAGCGGAACATCGAGGGGCGGGGGGAGATCAACATCCGGGACCTGGTGGTGAATGCCCTGCGAATGCGGCCCGATCGCATCATCGTGGGCGAGGTGCGGTCCGGAGAGTCGCTGGACATGCTTCAGGCCATGAACACCGGCCACGAGGGCTCCATGACCACCCTGCACGCCAACAGCACCCGCGACGCCCTCTCCCGTCTGGAGACCATGGTGCTGATGGCCGGCATGGACCTGCCGCTGCGGGCCATCCGAGAGCAGATCGCCTCCGCCATTGACCTGATCGTGCAGGTGGAACGCCTGCGCGACGGCACCCGCCGGGTGACCTGCATCGCCGAGGTGCAGGGTCTGGAGAGCGAGGTGGTGGTCATGCAGGAGCTCTATCGCTTCCGGCGCCGGGGTGAGAGGGACGGCAAGATCCTCGGGGCCCTGGAGCCCACCGGGATACGCCCCCGCTTCGCCGAGCGGCTGGAGGAATCGGGCATGCCCATTCCGGCCATACTATTGGGTATTCGGGAGAACATTCGCGACCTGTGATGGTGCCTGAAAGATGCAGATAGCCATAGTAGTCGCGGCGGCCATAGCCCTAAGCATCAGCGTCACCTTCTGGCTGGTGTGGCGCCTGGTCAAGGGCCAGACGGGGATGATCCAGGATCGGCTGGACACCTACGCGACCCGGAGCCAGACGGCCGGCGCCGTGCGCCAACGACGGACGGTGGCGGCGCAACTGGACCAGGCCCTGCGCAAGCGGCCCTACGGCCGGAAGCTGGCCGAGGAGTTGACTCGGGCGGACCTCCAGCTGCGGGTGTCCGAGTTCGTGGTCCTGTCGGTCTTGGCGGCGGTGCTCTGCACATTGTTCGGTTTGCTGCTGCTGGGCACCCCGGTGCTGGCGCTGCTGTTCGGCTTTGGCGGCTTCTTCATCCCCCGCCTATATATGCGCCGTCAGCAGTCGGCCCGGCTCAAGAACTTCAGCGACCAACTGGGTGATGCCCTGCGACTGATCGTTAGCTCCCTCCGCTCCGGCTACAGCATGTTGCAGTCCATGGAAGTGGTGGCCTCGGAGCTTCCCGAGCCCATCTCCGTCGAGTTCGGCCGGGTGGTTAGGGAGGTGGGCCTGGGCCTGAGCCAGGAGCAGGCCTTCAACAACATGCTGGAGCGGGTGCCCAGCGATGACCTGGACATGATGGTGACGGCCATCAACGTCCAGCATGAGGTGGGCGGCAACATGGCCGAGATCCTGGACACCATCACCGTCACCATCCAGGAGCGGGTGCGGATCCAAGGCGAGATTCGGGTCCTCACCTCTCAGCAGATGCTGTCCGGATACCTGCTGACCGGGTTGCCTTTCGCCGTATCCCTGGTGCTCTTCATCATCAACCGGCCCTACATGTCGCAATTGTTCACCGATAGCTGCGGCCTAATGATGCTGGGATTGGGGCTGTTCATGGTGTTCATCGGCTTCATGATTATGCGAAAGATCGTCCAGATCAACGTCTAGCGGGGAGGGCGCCACGTGAACCCAGTAGCAATCATGCTGGCTTTCATGGTCATGATGGCCGTGACTCTGGTGGCCGTGGGCCTATCCAATTGGCGCTCGGAGGACCAGGTCAAGGTGCGTCTGGCCCAATATGGCGGGCGCGGGCCGACCTTGACGGACCTGGAGCTGGAGCGGGGCTTCGGGGACCGCATCCTCAAGCCGGTGATCGGCCGTTTGGCCCGTCGGCTGGCGGCCATGGCTCCCCAGGCCACCCTGGCCCGCACCCGGAAGCAGCTGGAGTTGGCGGGCAACCCCGCCGGTCTCCGGGCCATGGACTTCATCGGGTTGCGAGGGCTGTTTGGCGTGGTCACCGGGGGGGTGGTGATCCTGCTGGTACAGACCGCTGGGCTGGGGTTGGGGGCGGGCCTCCTATTCGGCATGTTGCTGGGCATTCTCGGCTACATGCTGCCGGTGATGTGGTTGGGGGGGAAGATCAAGGGCCGGCGGACGGAGATCACCCGAGCTCTGCCGGATGCCCTGGACCTCCTGACCATCAGCGTGGAGGCCGGCCTGGGGTTCGATGCCGCCCTAGCGAAGGTTGCGGAGAAATGGGACAATGCTCTCACCCGGGAGTTTGGTCGGGTTCTGGCCGAGATCCGGGTGGGCAAGCTCCGGCGTGAGGCCCTGCGGGACATGGCGGAGAGGGTGGAGGTGCCGGAGCTGAAGAGCTTCGTGGCCGCCATCATCCAGGCGGATCAGCTGGGGGCCAGCATCGGCCGTATCCTGCACGTGCAGGCGGCGCAGATGCGGCTAAAGCGCCGGCAGCGGGCGGAGGAGTCGGCGCAGAAGGCGCCCATCAAGATGCTTCTGCCGCTGGTGTTTCTCATCATGCCGGCTCTGTTCATTGTGTTGCTGGGCCCGGCGGTGATCACCATCAAGACCTCCGGCGTGTTGGATATGATGTAGGCGAGGGATGGACCGGATTCGTTCCCGCTTGGGTGCCCTTTGGAAAGGGGCCCTGGACTGGCTATATCCGCCCCGCTGTGTGGGCTGCGGCTCCGGCGGGGTCTGGCTTTGCCGCCAATGTGTGGAGGCCGTCCCGGGCCTGGCCAACCCCGGCTTCGCCGAGGCGGCCGATGGCTCTGCCGCCGGTCGGTTGCCGGTTTACTCGGTGGGGCCGCACCAGGGGGCTCTGCGAAAGGCGGTGCATCAGCTCAAGTACGAGGGGGTCAGGGTCTTGGCCGAGCCCATGGCGGCCCTGATGGCGGAGTTGCCCCTGCCGGTTGCCGTGGGGGTGGACTGTATGATGCCGGTGCCGCTATTCCCTGGGCGCCAACGCTTCCGGGGCTACAATCAGTCGCGGCTTCTGGCGGAGAGGCTGGGGGAGCGGATGGGCATCGCGGTGGAGGCGGCCGGCTTGCGACGCCTCCGGAACACCCCCAGTCAGGTGGGCCTGGGCATACCGGAACGGCGGCTGAACGTCCAGGGGGCCTTCCAGGCCGAGAGTATGCCGGCGGGCCTGAGGGTGGTGCTGGTGGACGACGTGTGTACCTCGGGGGCCACGCTCAGCGCCTGCGCGGCAGCGCTAGGGCAGCAAGGGGCCCGGGCGGTGTTCGCGGTCACCTTCACCCGGGCGATGGGGCCAAGCAACGATGTGTAGGGCAGGGGCTAGGGATAGTGCTACTGACCACTAGAGCCACTATCCCCTGCCCCTAATGGTGTAGCTATAGACGAAGGCGCTGGGGCGGCGCTTCCAGGAGTTGGGCATCTTCTTGGAGAAGTCGAAAGCGGGCTCGCGAGGCTCGGGTGGGGCCTCGTCGGCACCGTTGTCATCAGGCGGTGAGTCCGGGCTCGAGTCGGGCTCGTCCTCCCCGACCACCACCACGCTGAAGGCCTGCTGGCCCTTGGGAGTGTCCCGGACCTCGAACTCCACCTGGCGGCCCTTGGCGAGGGTGAGCTCGCTGCTCCCGAGGATGACGGCGCTCTCGTGGACGAAGACCTCGCTGCCGTCCTCACAGTGGATGAAGCCGTAGCTCTTGCCGTGGTTGAACCACTTGATCACGCCCCGCCTAACCCCGGAAGAGGCGCCGGCCTCTTCCGAAGGCGAGGGCGGCTGAGGGGGCCGGCCCTGAGGGCGCCTACCCCGGCGCCTTCCGCGTCGAGGTTCTTCCGAGGACATCTACCGTACCGGTTCGGTGCTAGGGTTGCGGTAGCGGTACACGATGCGGCCGCGCTCGAGATCGTAGGGGGTAAGGGCGACGCGCACCCGATCTCCCAACAGGACGCGGATGTAGAACTTGCGCATCTTGCCGCTGAGGTAGGCTAGGACCTCGTGTCCACTCTCGAGCTTCACCTTGAAGTTGGTGTTGGGCAGAGTCTCGACGACGACGCCCTCGACTTCGATGGTATCTTCCTGTTTCGGCATGTTCCTCCTGCATTTTCGCTCCTCTCTCAGGAGCGCGTTCGGTTGGTCTAGGGCGCCGGCCAGGGCGCCAGGCTTTCATCCAGAAGTGAGGTCAGTTCCTCAAAAGCGTCGGTGGGCTGACAGTCACGCACGGCTGCCAGCTCGGTGGCCACGAAGTTGCGGGCCTGCTCCAGGAGCCGGGAGTCGGTGCTGGTGAGCTGCCCGGCCTTGCTCCTCCAGGTCAGGTCCCGACAAACCTCGGCGATCAGGCAGGTGTCCCCGGAGCGGAGCTTATCGGTGAGTTCCTTCTGCCTAGACTTGAACTCGCTGGGAAGGCTGCAAGGCTGAGAGGTCAGCGCGTCCAGAGCCCGACCCACCATGCCCTCGTCGGCGGAGCGCACCCCGAGAGTCTCAGCGCTATCTATGGGAACCATCATGGTGAGCCGATTGGCGAAGAGTTCGATCACGTAGTACTCACTGTTGCCGTCACCCGTCTTGGGAGTGGTCAGTCCCTTGACGATTCCGGCCCCGTGGTTCGGATGTACAACTCTATCGCCCTGCTGGAACACGCGTAACCTCCTGATTCTGCTGTGTCGGCCTGAGCCTTCCCAGGACAAAGTGCCTATCGCGCACCCCGGCAGCACTAATGGCGAACACCGCGGGGAATGGGCGGGATGATGAAGGGGCAGGCAACGCCGATTTCGCGAACGGACGGACGCCGGAAAAGCTGAGCGACGAGTAAGTGGTGCTCCCGCGCGCTGACGCATATCGCTCGACAACGCATCGCGCGCGGCCAGGATGAAAACCCAATCGGCCTCAAGACATTATACCAGATGCACCCGGATTCGTACAAAGTGATGTAACAGCGGGGTGCCGCCCCCCAAAGGGTGTTCAGGATCTTTAGGGCTGGTCTTCCAGGTTCAGGAGCAAGTGGATGTCGTTGGGCTCTAGGGAGTAGAGCTCCGGGTCCACCTCCGGGGCGAGGCGGGCCCCGCGGCTGAAGTAGAACCCCAGGGCCGAGCCGGACGGGGTGGCGGAGATGTAGAGGCTCTTGGCGCCACATTCCTTGGCCGCCCTCTTAACCTCTTCCATCAGGGCGGAGGCGAGGCCCCGGCGACGGTACTGGCGGCTGACGTGCAGAAACAGGAGGGGCACGTAGTCGTGGCCCTCACCCCAGGGGGCGTGGCCGAGCACGGCCAGGGCTGCCAGGCGGCCCCCATCGAAGGCACCCACGGCCCGGCCGCCCAGGGTCAGCTCCTCGGCCAGACGGCGGCGGAAGTACTCGACCCGGTCCGGACTCCAGGGGGGCACCTTGCGGTCCACCGGGTCGGCGATGAGGACGCCATCTACCACCCGATAGGCGATGGTCACCTCCTCGGTGCGGTCAATCTCGGCCACCTTGGCCATCTCATCCGCGGTCATGGCCCTGATTCGCATCGTCCCTCCTCGGTTGGTCGGGAGTATGGCACCGGCCCCGGCGTCCGGCAATGAGGGGGACTACCCGGCACCAGGCCACTGTCAAGGAGATGCAGCAGGTTCTCTCTGGTGATGAGGTCGGCGTCGCCCGGCCTCTCCAGAAAGGGCTCGACGTCGCTCACGACCTTGGCCCAGTCCAACGATAGGACCCGATCTCGTACCAGAGAGCGCCAGTTGGAGGGAGAAGGCTCTGGGCCGGTCCAGCCGGTCTGGCGCAAGGCGTTGCCCAGCAGCGTCAGGTTAGGCTCCGGCCAGTCCGGGGCGCTGAGATACCAGAGCAGATCGTAGAGATCGCGACCTTTGACGTGGGGACGCTGGAGGACGGCGTGCAGCTTGCCGGCCAGCAAAGATGCGCGATCGTGGTGCTGCAACTGGAGGGGGAGGAAGCGGCGGACGAGGGTGGTCTCAAGGCCGGCTCCCTTGGGCGGATTGGTGTCCACTTCCAGCTTCACGGAGAGGGTCTCGTCCGGGTGAGGGGAGAGCCCCAGCTCGTAGGGTAGACCCCGGAAGCGCACGAAGGCGGTGTTGACCACTCGTCGGTCGTTGAGCTTCACCTCCGGGGAGTAGCCCTCGGCCTGGAAATCTCGGGTCAGTGCGGCTAGGTAGTCGCGGAAGCGATACTGCTCGGGGACCCTTTCCAAAGCGAAATCCAGGTCCTCGGAGTAGCGAGGCAGGGCGTAGAGGATCCGGAGGGCGGTGCCTCCCTGGAAGGCCAGGGGGATCATGGCGCCCGCCCTCTGCAGCCCCGCCAGGATGCGCTCTTGCAGATACTCTCGAGCCAGATTTCGCCCATGTGCCGGGGTCCGAGCCTCCTCTACCAGGCCGGCGAGATAGTCCTTCACAGGGCCTCGTACTCCTCTGCCTCGGTCGCTGCCAGGCGTCGAACCACCGCCACCGCCCGCTGGAGCTTGGGGCTGCCACTGCGTCCTGCCTGCCTCTCCAGGCGGTCCAGGTCCAAGCCAGCCAGGTTCTGTAGGCGGAGTTCCTCCAGGTAGGCGGGCGAATCCGCCCCTGGGACGAGGTAGATCAGGTCGAGTAGGGCCTTCTCCGGCAGGGCCACGAAGGCTCCAAGGCGTCCGGACACCTCCAGAAGGGAGTAGCCCCAGAACAGGTCCACCTTGAGGTGTCGGAAGTCGAAGATCCCGTCTGGAGTCTCCCGTCGCCCTGGTCTGGCGGTGGTGACGCTGGTGGTCACCGGCACGTACTCGGGAATGAGGCCGTAGTGGGAGAGGGCCGATTGCAGGCTAACGTAGGAAGGGCGAACTAACAGATTGGCAATCAGGAAGGGATGGGGTTTCTCCTTGCGATAGGGCTCGGCCAAGGAATATAGGCCGCGCCGCCATTGCACCAGCTTGCCGGAGGCGACCCAGCGGGAGAGCTGCCGGCGCACATCGTCGGGGTCCACCTCCCCAGCCAAGAGAAGGCCGGTCTCGAAGGCCGGCTCGGCCCGGACTATAGCTAGGAGCTCCTCGAAGGTCATGGCGTTATTATGCCTTTATCGGCAAGTTCTCGCAATGGATTGGGGTAGCCCTGCACCTCCTCCGCTGCTGCGAGGATGCTCTTCGGCCTCCACCAGGGCCTGCTGCCCCCGGCGGGCACACACTCGTCCCCGTTCCTCTCCCTTCCGAATAAGCCATTCCTGTCCTTTCCGGCCCCGGTCATTACAGCAAAGAACGCCTACACCCCGGACTAGTAATGGACCGAGCCGGACAAGATTTACGCCACCTTTATGCTCTAAGGCTCAAGTATGGGCCCGACTTGCCGAAGTCTACCACAGATAGGTCAGCGCTTGGGAGGCGCACGCCGGATAGTGCCAGGATATATGGACGAGATGAGTGAAGAAAGCGACAGCGGGGAGGGCGACGGTCCGGATAGGCCCGGCGCTCGGTACGCCAAAGAGGCGATGCCTCTTACCGTGGAGGAGATGGGCATATGAGGGAGATGACGAGGAGCGTGAGCGGCAACAAGGTGGGTTTTCTGCAATCAATGGAGAGCCGGCTGCTCCTTCAGGGGCTCCTATCGGTGCTGCTACCGATCGTGGCCATGATCGCCATCGCCATCTACCAGAGCGACCGGATCGAGGCAGTGGCGGCGGAGCAGGTCCAGACCATGGTGGACCGGGAAATGGACGCTCTAGCTCTGGATACTTACCGCCTAGTGCGGGCGGCGGACGAGGCCTATCGAGGGCAGTTGGCTGGTGACCTCAATGTGGCCCGGGACGTTCTCCAGACCACGGGAACGGCTACCTTGGGTGAGGAAGAGGTCTCCTGGCAGGCGGTGAACCAGTTCACTAAAGAGAGTGTGACCGTCTCTCTGCCCAAGATGCTGGCCGGCGGCACGTGGCTGGGCCAGAACTCCGACATGGAAGTGGGAACCCCGGTGGTGGATGAGGTCATGGAGCTGACCGGGGTCACCTGCACCGTCTTCCAGCGCATGAACCCCGCCGGCGATATGCTGCGAGTGGCCACCAACGTCCAGGCGGCGGACGGAACCCGGGCCATCGGCACTTACATCCCGGCAATCATGGCCGACGGCAGCCCCAACGGGGTTCTGGCGGAGGTGTTGGCGGGCGGCACCTATCGCGGGCGGGCCTTCGTGGTGAACGACTGGTACCTCACCGCCTACGAGCCCATCACCGACGACGCCGGCGACATCATCGGTATGCTCTACGTGGGTCTGCTCCAGGACAGCGCCGGCGCGGTTCGGCAGGCTATCCTCGAGACTAAGGTGGGCGAGACCGGGTACATGTACGTGCTCGGAGGCAGCGGCGACCAGCGGGGACACTACATAATCTCCAAGGACGGCCTGCGAGATGGGGACGACATCTGGGAAGCCAAGGATGCCGACGGGAACCTGTTCATTCAGTCCATCGTCAACGCCGCCGTGGCTCTCCAGCCGGGCGAGATGGCGACGGAGCGCTACCCCTGGCTGAACCAGGGCGAGAGCGAGCCGAGGATGAAGGTCGCCCGCCTGGTGTACTATGCGCCCTGGGACTGGGTGATCGGCGCCGGCACCTACGAGGACGATTACAGTGCCTTCTACGCTCAGCTCGGTAAGGGCACCAGCGACATGCTGCGCTTCTTCGCCTTCGGTGGCTTGCTGATGGCGGTGGTCGGGGTGGCGGTGGCCTGGTGGTATGCCCGTCGTCTGAGTAAGCCGGTCAAGATCATGACCGCGGCGGCTCAGGACTTCGCCCTGGGAGGCTTGGCCGAGGATATCAATGTCGAGGAGAGGAAGAGCATAATCGCCCGCAAGGACGAGATGGGAGCGCTGGCCCAAGCCTTCCTGCAGATGGAGACCGCCAACCGCGGGATGGAGGAGGTGGCTTCGCGCATCGCCGACTACGACCTGACCGTGGAGGTCCGGCCTCGAAGTGAGAGGGACGGCCTTTGTCAGGCTCTCAGCAAGATGGTGGCTAACCTGAGTCAGTCCATCGCCCAGGTGCGCGAGGGTGCCGATGCCGTGGGCAGCTCGTCCGGTGAGCTAAGCCGGACGGCCGATGTCGCTGGGGAAGCCACCCAGCAGGTGGCGATGACCATCGAGGAAGTAGCGCGCGGCTCGGCGCATACGGCCGAGGCCCT